>NZ_MACM02000050.1:0-19804 GCF_001675465.2 Pseudomonas sp. AU12215 | reverse complement strand
TACGCGCTGTTCCCGCACATGAGCGTGCTGGAGAACGTCGCCTACGGCCTGAAGGTGAAAGGCATCGGCAAGGCCGAACGCCTGAAGCGCGCCGAAGAAGCCCTCGGCATGGTCGCCCTGGGCGGCTACGGCGTGCGCAAGCCGGTGCAGCTCTCCGGCGGCCAGCGCCAGCGCGTTGCCCTGGCCCGAGCCCTGGTGAACCGCCCGCGCGTCCTGCTGCTGGACGAACCCCTCGGTGCCCTCGACCTCAAGCTGCGCGAGCAGATGCAGAGCGAGCTGAAGAAGCTGCAGCGCCAGTTGGGCATCACCTTCATCTTCGTCACCCACGACCAGAGCGAAGCGCTGTCCATGTCCGACCGCGTGGCCGTGTTCAACAAGGGCCGCATCGAGCAGGTCGACACCCCGCGTAACCTCTACATGAAGCCAGCGACTCCGTTCGTGGCCGAGTTCGTCGGCACCTCCAACGTGCTGCGCGGCGACATCGCCCAGAGCCTGACCGGCAACGCCCAGCCCTTCTCCATCCGCCCGGAGCACATCACCTTCGCCAACGGCGAGCGCGCCACCTCGGACATCGAGATCAGCGGCCTGCTGCACGACATCCAGTACCAGGGCGCCGCGACCCGCTACGAGATCCGTCTCGACAACGGCCAGAACCTCTGCCTCAGCCAGGCCAACAGCCAGTGGGCCGACATCGACCTCGCCCACCAGCCGGGCCAGCGCGTGACCGCTCGCTGGGCGCGCGAGGCGATGGTGGTGCTGAACGAGGGCGCGTGAGATGGAACTGACGATGAATGCAGCGCTGCCGGCGGCCAGCAATGGCCCGCTGCGCCGCCTGTCCAACCTGCTCTACCGCAAGCCGACGCTGTACCTCTCGCTGCTGCTGATCCCGCCGCTGCTGTGGTTCGGCGCGATCTACCTCGGCTCGCTGCTGACGCTGCTGTGGCAGGGTTTCTACACCTTCGACGACTTCACCATGACGGTGACGCCGGACCTGACCTGGGCCAACTTCGGCTCGCTGTTCAGTGGCTCCAACTTCGACATCATCCAGCGCACCGTGCTGATGGCCGTCGCGGTGTCCATCGCCAGCGGCGCGGTGGCCTTCCCCATCGCCTACTACATGGCGCGCTACACCACCGGCAAGACCAAGGCGTTCTTCTACATCGCCGTGATGATGCCGATGTGGGCCAGCTACATCGTCAAGGCCTACGCCTGGACCCTGCTGCTGGCCAAGGGCGGCGTCGCCATGTGGTTCGTCCAGCACCTGGGCCTGGAGCCCGTGCTGAACCTGCTGCTGGGCATTCCGGGGATCGGTGGCAACACCCTGTCCACCTCCAGCTTCGGGCGCTTCCTGGTGTTCGTGTACATCTGGCTGCCGTTCATGATCCTGCCAATCCAGGCCTCCCTGGAGCGCCTGCCGCCGTCGCTGCTGCAGGCCTCGGCGGACCTCGGCGCGCACCCGCGGCAGACCTTCTTCCAGGTGATCCTGCCGCTGTCGATCCCCGGCATCGCCGCCGGCTCGATCTTCACTTTCAGCCTGACCCTGGGCGACTTCATCGTGCCGCAACTGGTGGGCCCGCCCGGCTACTTCATCGGCAGCATGGTCTACGCCCAGCAGGGCGCGATCGGCAACATGCCGATGGCCGCCGCCTTCACCCTGGTGCCGATTGTGCTGATCGCCGTCTATCTCTCCATCGTCAAACGTCTGGGGGCCTTCGATGCACTCTGAGAAAGCTTCCTGGGGGCTCAAAGCAGCTGCCTGGGGCGGGCTGGTGTTCCTGCACTTCCCGATCCTGATCATCTTCCTGTACGCCTTCAACACCGAGGACGCGGCCTTCAGCTTCCCGCCCAAGGGCTTCACCCTGCACTGGTTCAGCGTCGCCTTCGCGCGCCAGGACGTGCTCGAAGCCATCGAGCTGTCGGTGAAGATCGCCAGCGTCGCCACGCTGATCGCCATGCTCCTGGGCACGCTTGCTGCCGCCGCGTTGTACCGCCGCGACTTCTTCGGCAAGGAAGGCATCTCGCTGATGCTGATCCTGCCGATCGCCCTGCCCGGCATCATCACCGGCATCGCGCTGCTGTCGGCGTTCAAGACCCTCGGCATCGAGCCGGGCTTCCTGACCATCGTCATCGGCCACGCGACCTTCTGCGTGGTGATCGTCTACAACAACGTCATCGCGCGTTTCCGCCGCACCTCGCACAGCCTCATCGAAGCCTCGATGGACCTGGGCGCCGACGGCTGGCAGACCTTCCGCTACGTGATCCTGCCCAACCTCGGCTCGGCGCTGCTGGCCGGCGGCATGCTGGCGTTCGCGCTGTCCTTCGACGAGATCATCGTCACCACCTTCACCGCCGGCCACGAACGCACCCTGCCGATCTGGCTGCTCAACCAGCTGGGCCGCCCGCGCGACGTGCCGGTGACCAACGTGGTGGCGATGCTGGTGATGATCGTGACCATGCTGCCGATCCTCGGCGCCTACTACCTGACCAAGGGTGGCGAGGGCGTGGCGGGGAGCGGCAAGTAAGCCAACAGAACCCCTCAGGCCCGCCGGCTCAAAACCGGCAGGCCCCTAAAAAGAAACACCCAACCGAATTTGCACCACGTTCCTGACCAAGAGGACTCAACCATGCAAACCCACCTGCTGATCAACGGCCAACTGGTCGCTGGCGAAGGCGAGAAGCTCGCCGTCCTGAACCCCTCCCTGGGCACCACCCTGGTGGAAATCGCCGAGGCCACCCCGGCCCAGGTCGACGCCGCCGTGCTGGCCGCCGATGCCGCCTTCGACAGCTGGTCGCAGACCGCGCCGAAAGACCGCGCGATGCTCCTGCTGCAACTGGCCGACGCCATCGACGCCAATGCCGAGGAACTGGCCCGCCTGGAGTCCAACAACTGCGGCAAGCCCTACGCCGCCGCGCTGAACGACGAACTGCCGGCGGTGGCCGACGTGTTCCGCTTCTTCGCTGGCGCCTGCCGCGTGATGCAAGGCTCCGCCGCGGGCGAATACCTGCCGGGCCACACCTCGATGATCCGTCGCGACCCGGTGGGCGTGGTCGCCTCCATCGCGCCGTGGAACTACCCGCTGATGATGGTCGCGTGGAAACTCGGCCCGGCCCTGGCCGCCGGCAACACCGTGGTGCTCAAGCCCTCCGAGCAGACCCCGCTGACCGCCCTGCGCCTGGCGCAGCTGATGGCCGGCATCTTCCCCGCTGGCGTGGTCAACCTGGTGTTCGGACGTGGCCCGAGCGTCGGCGAGCCGCTGACCACCCACCCGAAAGTGCGCATGGTGTCGCTGACCGGTTCGGTCGCCACCGGCAGCCGCATCATCGCCGGCACCGCCGACACCGTGAAGCGCATGCACATGGAACTGGGCGGCAAGGCCCCGGTGATCATCTTCGACGACGCCGACATCGACGCCGCCGTGGAAGGCATCCGCACCTTCGGCTTCTACAACGCCGGCCAGGACTGCACCGCCGCCTGCCGCATCTACGCGCAGAAAGGCATCTACGCCAAGTTCGTCGAGAAGCTCGGCGCAGCGGTTGCCAGCATCCAGTACGGCGAGCAGGACGACCCGAACACCGAGCTGGGCCCGGTCATCACCGAACAGCACCTGGAGCGCGTGATCGGCTTCGTCGAGCGCGCCCGCCAGGTGCCGCACATCGAAGTGGTCACCGGCGGCAAGCGTGCCGACCGCGCAGGCTTCTTCTTCGAGCCGACCGTGCTCGCCGGCGCCCGCCAGGACGACGAAGTGGTGCGCCGCGAAATCTTCGGCCCGGTGGTTTCGGTCACCGAGTTCGACGACGAAGCGCAGGCGCTGGCCTGGGCGAACGACTCCGACTACGGCCTGGCCTCCTCGGTGTGGACCAGCGACATCGGCCGCGCCCACCGCCTGTCCGCGCGCCTGCAGTACGGCTGCACCTGGGTCAACACGCACTTCATGCTGACCACCGAGATGCCCCATGGCGGCATGAAGCTGTCGGGCTACGGCAAGGACATGTCGATGTACGGCCTTGAGGACTACACAGCCATCCGCCACGTAATGATCAAGCACTGATTGGAGCGCGGCCCAACAGTACGGTGAAAAAAGCAACCAGCGGACCAAGGTCCGCTGGTTCAACGGCACCCCGCTCGACCGGGGCCGCCGCGCGGCCACGCATGCCGCAACCCCTTCCGGCAGGGAAGGGCAAAACCATGACAGCCCTGCCCCGGGCCATCACCTTGCAAGGACTTCCCATGACCATCACCCGCCGCGACTTCCTCAACGGCGTTGCCCTCACCATCGGCGCGGGCCTCACCCCGCTGCAACTTCTCCAGGCCGCTCCGTCCGGCCGCTACTACCCGCCTGCCCTGACCGGCATGCGCGGCAGCCATCCCGGCGCGTTCGAGGTCGCGCACCAGATGGGCTGGGAGAAGAAGGTGTTCGACACCGATGGCCTGAAGATCGAGGAGCAGTACGACCTGGTGGTGGTCGGCGGCGGCATCAGCGGCCTGTCCGCGGCCTGGTTCTACCGGCAGAAGCACCCCAAGGCGCGCGTGCTGATCATCGAGAACCACGACGACTTCGGCGGCCACGCCAAGCGCAACGAATTCCAGGCCGGCGGCCGGATGATCCTCGGCTACGGCGGCAGCGAAGCCTTCCAGTCGCCCAAGCACCTGTACAGCGACACGGTCAACAACCTGCTCAAGCAGCTCAACGTCGACGTCGACCGCTTCGAAACCGCCTTCGACCGTGACTTCTACCCGAACCTGGGCCTGTCGCGCGGCGTGTTCTTCGACAAGGCCGGCTTCGGCGAGGCGAAGATGGTCAGCGGCGACCCGACGCCCATGGTGGCCGACGACATCGCCCCGGAAAAACTCAACGCCCGCAGCTGGCGCGCCTTCATCGGCGACTTCCCGCTGCCCGAGGCCGACCGCCAGGCGCTGATCGACCTGCACGAAGCACCCAAGGATTACCTCGCCGGCAAGACCCGCGAGGAGAAGGAAGCGCACCTGGCCAAGACCAGCTACCAGGACTTCCTGCGCAAGGACGTCGGCCTGAGCGAAGCCGCCACCCGCTACTTCCTCAGCCGCACCAACGACTTCTCAGCGCTGAGCATCGACGCCGTCTCCGCCGATTCGGCCTACTCCGTGGGCTTCCCCGGTTTCGGTGCGATGGACCTCTCGCCGATCAGCGAGGAAGCCAGGTCCGAGATGGAAGAGCCGTACATCTACCACTTCCCCGACGGCAACGCCTCGCTGGCGCGCCTGCTGGTGCGCGGCCTGATCCCGGGCGTGGCGCCGGGCAAGGACATGAACGACATCGTCCTGGCCACCTTCGACTACTCGAAACTGGACCAGCCCAAGAACGCCGTACGCCTGCGCCTGAACAGCACCGCCGTGAGCGTGAAGAACCGCGACGGCGGCGTGGACGTCGGCTACAGCCGCGCCGGCGCCCTGCACCGCGTGCGTGGCAAGCACTGCGTGCTGGCCTGCTACAACATGATCATCCCGTACCTACTGCGCGACCTCTCCGCCGAGCAGTCCCACGCCCTGGCGCAGAACGTGAAGTTCCCACTGGTGTACACCAAGGTAGTGATCCGCAACTGGCAGAGTTTCATGAAGCTGGGCGTGCACGAAATCTACGCCCCCAGCCAGCCGTACAGCCGCGTGAAGCTGGACTACCCGGTGGACATCGGCGGCTACAGCCACCCGCGCGACCCGAACCAGCCCATCGGCCTGCACATGGTCTACGTGCCCACCAGCCCCAACACCGGCATGGACGCGCGCACCCAGGCCCGCGTGGGCCGCGGCAAGCTCTACGGCATGAGCTTCGAATACATGGAAGGCATGATCCGCGACCAGTTGCAGGCCATGCTCGGCCCGGCCGGCTTCGACCACCAGAAGGATATCCAGGCGATCACCATCAACCGTTGGTCGCACGGCTATTCGTACTTCTCCAACAGCCTCTTCGATGACGAGCAAGAGAGCGAAAAACTGATGAACCTGGCCCGCACCAAGGTCGGCAACGTCACCATCGCCAACTCCGATGCCGCCTGGGACGCCTATGCACATGCCGCCATCGACGAGGCCTGGCGCGCGGTGGGTGAACTGTCCTGATATCCCCGGCGCCACACCCTGCGTGGCGCCACATCCAACGGCCATCCGGCCGACAACCCGCGGGCACGCCCGCAACGGAGGCAAGCATGCGTCACCTCGTCAGAGCGTTTTACCTGCTGTCGCTGTTCACCTTTGCCGGTCTCGTACAGGCCGCAGAGTCGCCCAAACAGATCGTCGATGCCTACATGGCCGCGTGGAACGCCCACGATGCCGAGAAGGCCGCCGGCTACCTGGCCAAGGATGCGGAGTACTTCGACGTCACCGTCGGCACCCCGCAGAAGGGCCGCGATGCCGCGCGCGACAACGTGATCAAGGTGTTCGTAGGGGCCGTGCCGGACCTGAAATGGAGGATGAACGGCAAGCCGATCGTCGACAAGGACGGCATCGCCTTCCAGTGGACCTTCAGCGGCACCAACACCGGCGCCTGGGATGCCCAGACCCCGGCGACCAACAAGCCGCTGTCGTTCGACGGTGTGAGCTACGTGAAGGTCAAGGACGGCAAGATCGTCTACCAGGGCGATTACTACGACGCCCTCGGCCTGCACAAGCAGTTGGGCTGGTAACGGAAACGCAGGGCGCATAACCCGGAGCGGGTAATCCGCCGTCCAGCGTGGCGGCGGATAACGCTACGCGTTATTCGCCCTACGGGTCGATATCCAGCATTTGTGTTCTACAGCCGCGCCAGAAGGCGCGGCTGACATAACAAGAAGACAAGCCCTCGCCTACCCCTGCCCTCCTCCGCCACTGCAGTGTCCGAATCCATGTCAACCACACTCGACAAGCGGCCCGCCAAGGCCGAAGACAGCTCCAGCACCCGCTCCACCATCGACCAGGTCAAGCAGCTTATCGCCGACCTCAATGTGCGCTGGACCGAGATCAGCAAGGTCTCCGAAGTCATCAAGCAGATCGCCAAGAACACCAACCTGGTGGCCCTCAACGCCGCCATCGAGGCCGCCCGCGCCGGGGAAAGCGGGCGTGGCTTCGCGGTGGTCGCCGATGAGGTGCGCCGCCTGGCGACCCAGTCGGCCAACGCCACCGCCGACATCGGCAACGTCGTCGCCTCGATCAAGAGCGAGAGTGCCAAAGCCCTGGCCGATGTCGAGCAGGCCGAGCGTTCCAGCCTGCTCGACACCGCCCGCGTGGTGCTGGCCAGCGAAACCCAGCGCCTGGAAGCGCGCTTCGCCGTGATGGCCACCGCCCTCTACGGCCTGAAGCACTTCATCCTCGGCATGAAGAGCCGCAACCTCGGCCCCCAGCGCGAGCAGATCGACGCAGTGATGCACGAATACCTGACCCGCAATCCCGAGCTGCTGGCCTTCGCCTGCGGGTGCGAGCCAAACGCCTTCGACGGCCGCGACCGCGAGTTCACCGACAGCCCCGGCCACGACGCCAGCGGCCGCCTCATGGCTTACTGGCACAGGGGCAGCGGCGTGGCCCAGCGCGAATGCCTGGTCGGCTACGACAAGGCCGACGGTAGCGGCGACTGGTACCAGATCCCCCGCGACAAGGGCCGCGACGTGTTTATGGAGCCCTACGAGTACAGCGTCGGCGGCAACACCGTGCTGATGACCTCGTTCATGTCGCCCATGTATTCCAACGGCCGCTTCCTCGGCATCCTCGGCGCCGATTACACGCTGCACCAGTTGCAGGAAAGCCTCGGCAAGCTGGCGCCGATGGGCAATGGTCGCTACGCCCTGCTCTCCAACGCGGGCGTCTACGTCACCCACGCCGACCCTAAGCGCCTGGGCGACAAGGCCAGCGAACTGCCGCAGGAGGCGCGCAACGCCATCGCCCGGGGCAAGGCCTGGGAACAGGTGAAAGGCCAGCGCGTGGAATTGCTGCAACCGATCCGCGTCGGCGACAGCGATGCGCCATGGGCGCTGCTGATGAGCTTCGAACTGGCCAAGGCCGGCGAGTAAGCACCGCACTGTTCGCCAGCAAGATCGCTCCTGCCAGGTCGGCTCCGGCGTTGGAGGCATCGGTAGGATCGAGCTTGCTCGCGAGCCTGGGCGTATGCCTAGGTCCTGTCCGGTAACTCGGTGATATGGATTTCCGTCACCAGCGCCGGCTTCGCCAGTGGCGTGCGCGACAGCAACGGACAGAAGCGCGAGAGCGCGCCGATCAGCTCCCACTGGGTATCCAGTGATTTCGACAGCACATCCACATCCGCGAGTACTCGCTGCCCCACGCGCTGCAGGTGCGGATCGGGGCTATGCCCAAGCTCCACCGACAACTGGGTGATCAGGGTGCTGAGGTTCGACATGTTGCGGGTGGCGAGGGCGAGGATGTTCGCCAGCAGGGCGATTTCCGATTGCGGGATGACAGCAGGCGTTGCAGAAGCGTCCATGCGTGCTCCAGTGATGCTCTGGTGGGTAGTGGCGCGATCCTTGCGCGAGCGCCCAGAGAGTAGCATCAGATCGCCATCTTGCGACAGATATCACATTTCATTTCTTTTCCTGACCATTGAGTCACCTCTTTCCTTCAGCCGCGTATTCCGCTCGTAAAGCGCGACCTGATGCTCATTTCCCCGTCCCAGCCCAGGAAACAGCTCGGCGCATTTGAGCCGAAAGGCCCCCGCTTCCTATGATCCGCGGCCATTTTCCAGCTTTGTATTTCTGCTCCTGCTGTATGGCGATCTGCCTGCGGCCTGAAGCCAGCAAGCCTCACCTCGCGTCACCCCTTGAAGATGTAGCCGATGGAACCGAACGCCAAAACTCCCTGCCCGCCAGATACATGGAACGACCCGAATGGCTCGCTTCCCGAAGCCCCCTCCGGCGAGGCAACAATGGGGGGCTCGTATGCAATCGACGAGGGCGAAACATTTCCCAGCGAGCCGGCTCGATCGGTTCCCACGGAAGCCTTGAGCTTCTGGGATGGCCCCGGTACCACCTACACACTGCCGCCGCGCCCGGTGGCCGCACTGCCTGCCCCGCTCCCCACAATCGCCCGGCCGGCTCCGCAGGTGCCGGTCGAGCCTCTGCCGACGGCCGAGCCGTACTTGCTGGCGCCCGTCCCCCGACCAGCCGTCAACTGGCCGCTGATCGCCGGCGTCATCGTCGGGACGCTGGTCACCGCTCTGCTGCTGGCGCTGTGGCAACCCTGGGCTCTCGATGATGAACTCAATCTCCCGAGCGAACCCGCGCCGGACAAGCTCTCGCAGGTAGAGCCCGGTCAGCAGGGCGTGGTGGACCGATCAGCGTCCCCGGCAGATAGCCTCGATACCGTCACCCAGGAACCCATGGACGACGGCCCCTTGGTCATTCCGCCATCCGAGCCGGTGCCGGAGGAACAGGCTGCCCCGCTCTCCGATGCAGCCGTACCGGCCACGCCGGCTACTCCCATCGATCCGGTTCAAGCAGCAGCACCAGCCCCGACGCCGGCGCCCCATGAGGTATCGGCTCCGGTGATGAAACGGCCGTCAGCTCCCATGGCCGCAGCCGAGCAGAAACACAAGCCTCATCCGCAGCGCACCCAGGCCATGCCCGTCACCGGCAGCAAGGCCATGAGCCCGACGCCACCTGGCAGTACGCCTGCGCCCGTCGCAACAGGCACCCTGAGCGTCATCGTTCAGCCCTGGGGCGAAGTCTGGATCGACGGCAGGAAGCGCGGCATCAGCCCGCCCCTGTTCAAGCTGCAACTGCCACCGGGAAGTTACCGAATCGAACTGCGCAACCCCGACCTGCCGGCCTACAGACAGGATGTGCAGATTTCCGCAGGACAATCCGTGACGCTCCGACACAGCCTCCAATAAACGTCGGCCGGCCCCCTTTGACCTGTATGGATCCCTCCATGAAGACTCTGCGCACTCTCTCGACACCGCTGCTGATCGCCTGCCTGGTAACGGTTTCCGCTTGCAGCAGCCAGCGCGAGGCACCGCCCGCACCACCTGCGGATGATGCCCAGGTACTCGCCGAGCACACCTTCGACGAAGGCCTGCGCGCATACGAGGCCGGGAATTACTACCTGGCCGAACAGACGTTCCTCTCGCCAGCCATCTGGCGCGCCGATGCGCAGGTACAACTGAAGGCCCTCAAGTACCTGGCGTTCAGTTATTGCGTGACCGAACGACCGATCCAGTGCCGCTTCGCCTTCGACCGCGCCCTGCAGATCGATCCGACCTTCCACCCGGGAACTGCCGAAGCCAGCCATCCCCTCTGGGGACCGGTGTTCGTCCAGGCGGCGCGCCGTTGAACCTCTCTCCTGATCGCGAGACTTCCATGCCGCTTACTCACCGGCTACGCCGCTACCTCCTGTCGCTACCGCTGCTGTCGGTGCTACCGCTCGCCCAAGCCGAAACGCATGAAAGCCTGAACTCGGCTGTCGAGAGCCTCTGGAGCGTCGAACAGGTTTCCACCTCCGTGCTGGGCTCCCATTTCACCCCGCAGGAGTCGAAAGCCGGCACCGAATACCGCACCGACGTGAAGAACGCGCCGTCCTACCTGGAAATTGCCGGAGAGGCCGCCTCGGTGGTGATCGGCAGCAAGCGCTTCGACGCCATCGACACGCCCTGGGGCAATTTCCCACGGCTGGACATGCGCAACACCCGCCTATTGGACATCAAGCTGCCGAAACGCCATTACCAGGTACTGGCGGGCCCCGGCACCGGTCTGTTCGGAGCTGGCGACTGGCGACTCTACGGCTTTCTTCACGTTGTCGACGTCAGCACGCCCGCCCCCACTTACTATCCGCTTTATGCCGAGGCCTCGCTGGGGGAACACCTGCTGGGGCGCCTACCCGGTTCTGCCGTGCTGAACTATGCGCGTCTGGTTCCCGTCGACCGCGGCCAGACCGGAGAAGCCGAAGCCTACGAAGTCACACTGTATGCCCTGGCGCGCGCGAGACCCGAGCCCGTGCTCAGGAACGGCGTGCCGCTGGCCTATTCGCTGAAACACGAAGGGGACACCTGGGTCATCAACAGCGTAGACAGCACGCCAGTGACCACCGCGCTCGACGAAGAGAAGCGCTCCTTCACCACCCCGCTGCGCCCAGCGCTGTTCCAGTTCAAGGAAAGCGTCCGCAGATGATCGGCAGCCACCGGTCTGGTGGCTGCCGCAGAACGTCCAGGGAGTGAGCCCGTCCGGCCTCAGGCCTGCCCGAAGGCCTTGCGTTTGGGCGTACCTCGTTGCGCGGCGCGCAGGTATTGCGCCGGCCACGGCACCGGCTGCCCGCCCAGCTCATCGGCGGCGTGCAGCGGCCAGTACGGATCGCGCAGCAGCTCCCGGGCCAGCAGGATCAGGTCGGCCTGCCCGGTACGCAGGATGTGTTCCGCCTGCACCGGTTCGGTGATCATGCCGACGGTGCCGCTGGCGATACCGGCTTCCTTGCGCACCCGCTCGGCGAACTGCGTCTGATAGCCCGGCCCCACGGGAATCTCGGCGTTGGCCGCAGTGCCACCGGAAGACACATCGATCAGGTCCACCCCCAGGCCCTTCAGGCGCCGTGCCAGCTCAACGGTCTCGTCGGGGTTCCAGCCGTCCTCCACCCAATCGGTGGCGGACAGGCGGACGAACAGCGGCAACTCCTGCGGCCACACCGCACGCACCGCCTCGGTGATTTCGAGGAGGAAGCGGATGCGGTTCTCGAAGCAGGTGCCGTACTGGTCGCGCCGCTGGTTGGAAAGCGGCGAGAGGAACTGGTGCAGCAGATAGCCATGGGCGGCATGCACCTCGGCGATCTTGAAGCCGGCGGCAAGGGCCCGCTCGGCGCCGCGCACGAACTGATGCTTGATGGTCGACATCTGCTCTTCGCTCAGGGCGATGGGCGCGGTGTGCTGTGGGTCGAAGGCGATGGCCGAGGGCGCCACCGGTGTCCAGCCGCCTTCGCTGATCGGCACCGAGCCGTGCTTGCCCAGCCAGGGTGCCCAGGTACTCGCCTTGCGTCCGGCATGGGCCAGCTGCACGCCGGCCACCGCGCCCTGGGACTCGATGAAACGGGTGATACGCCGCAGCGGCTCGACCTGCTCATCATTCCAGATGCCCAGGTCCTCGGCGCTGATCCGCCCTTCCGGGGCGACCGCCGTGGCCTCGACTATCACCAGGCCGGCGCCGCCGACTGCGCGGCTGCCCAGGTGCACCAGGTGCCAGTCGTTGGCCAGGCCGTCCTGGGCGGAATACTGGCACATGGGGGATACGGCGATACGGTTGGACAGGGTCAGCTGGCGCAGGGTCAGGGGCTCGAACAACTGGCTCATGGTGGCACTCCCTCGGGTCTTCAGAACTTGTCACTTCAACTGTAGACCGGGATCGCCTAAGGATAGGTCCCGACGATAGGTGGCCGCCGCCGACCACTGACGGAGCCTGGCGGGTTCAATGCGCACGGCCCGCTATTGCACTGGCTGATGCATGAACGAAGCTTTTGCGCGAAATCTCGGCTCCGCCAGGGCCGATGGCGACGCGCTGAGCCGGCCTGCAGGCCGGATCGCGGGAGATGACTCGCTCCCACAGGGGAGCCACCGTCGTCAGTGCAACTCGCTCGACTTGCCCATGGCCGCCACCGCTCCGGCTGCCAGGCTGTAGCGCTTGTTCTCGTCACGTTCGAGCAGGCCGGAGAGGTGCAGGCGGCGCAGCGTCTGACTGACGCAGCTGAGGGAGATGGGCAGCCCTGGCTCCTCCAGGTAAGCGTGCAGCTCTACGGCAGTCGCCTTGCGGCAAGCCACCAGCGCATCGAGGATGTTCAGCCGCGGCAGGCTGCTGCGCAGGCCGGCATGTTCCAGCAGTTGCCGGGCCGGGCGCGGCAGGCGTGGGCGGATCACCGGACTGGCTTTGATCGCAACTCTCATGGGCGCACCTCGAAGGACAGGGTGGAAACGTGGATCACGCTGTCGTAGCGCTTGCCGTCGACGCTGGCACCGCCGTTGACCTGGGCCGAGACCTCCAGCACGTAGCGCGCCGGGAACGGCGTGGCCAGGGTCACGGTGCCGTCGGCTGCCGGCTTCAGGCTGCGGCTCCACTGCTCGGAGGTGTACACGTTGACCTGCGAGGCCGGCACCACGGTGCCCTTCCAGTGCAGGGCGAAGGTATTGCCGCCGGGCGTCGTGGGCACCAGCTCCAGATCATTCTGCGCCCGGGTCTCGGTGCGTCCCTCGCGGGCCTGATAAATGGTCAGGGTGCTGCCTTCGGCACGCTGGGCGGTGACGCGCAGGTCGCCCGGCGGCACGGCGCCGATATCGAAGGACTCGACGCCAGCCTTCATCGGCGCCGTCTTGCCCTCGCCGAGCACGACGTGAGCGTTCTGCAACTGGGTCACCGGCAGGTGCTCGCCGGGCTGCTGTTCGCTGAAATAGCTTTTCGCGCTCTGGCCTGCATTGCGCTCCAGCCACAGGTAGTCCGCGTTGGCCAATGGCGCACAGCTCAGCGCCACGGCCAGCAGCGTGAGCTGGCGAAGGTAGAAGGTCATGCGGTTCTCCTGTTGTCTGGCTGAAGTTCGCTTCCGTTGCGAATCGATCGTTTTCACATACAAGACGGATGAGCCGCAAAAAACACGCACAGAAAATGTGTAAAGAAATGGAAAAGACCGCGAAAACCGCACCGAAACATTTATTTGCAACTGCAGATGGCCGGTTTTTCGATCTCATCCGTCCTTACTCCTAGAACACCGCTGCGACTGGGTGTCTTCGCGCCTCGCCGGCCTTGTCCGGCGGGGGCCTTTTCCATTGCCTTTCCCTTGTGTGGCCGTGATTCCCCATGTCCAAGAAATCCCGCTCCAGACTCTGGTTCCTGGTCCACAGCTGGCTGGCCCTGCCCATCTGGTTCTTCGTGTTCCTGGTGTGCATCACCGGCACCCTGGCCACGGTGAGCCAGGAGATTGTCTGGCTGGCCGATCCGTCCGTGCGCGCCAATCCGCCGGATGATGACGCCCAACGCCTGGGCTACGACCAGGTACTCGCCGCCATGGCCCAGCAGCAACCGCAGGCCGCCGTGCGCATGATCAGCGCACCCAGCGAAATGCATTTTGCGCTGCGAGTCAGCGTCACCTATCCCGACAGCGCTACCGCCATGCTCTACGTGAACCCCTACACCGGGGTCATCCAGGGCAAGATGCCGCTGTTCGACTTCCGCCAGTTCACCCGTGCGCTGCACGGCTGGTGGCTGGTGCCCTTCAACCACGGTTTCAGCTGGGGCTGGTACCTGGTCTCGCTGCTCGGTTTGCCGATGCTCGCCTCGCTGGTCACCGGCCTGGTGGTGTACAAGCGCTTCTGGCGCGGCTTCCTCAAGCCGACCCTGCGCCTGCGCCTGCGCCAGGGCGCGCGCATCTTCTGGGGCGACATGCACCGGCTGATGGGTATCTGGTCGATCTGGTTCATCGCGGTGATTTCCATCACCGGCACCTGGTTCCTGATCCAGGCGGTGCTGTTCGACAACAGCATTTCCATCTCCAGCGAGGGCGTACCGACCATCATCCAGCGCGACAGCATCCCACTGGGCGTGGACGGCAAGGCGCCACCGCGCATCGGCCTGGACGCCGCCGTGCTGTCCGCGCAGCAACGGATTCCCGGCTTCGAGCCGACCTTCTTCCGCCTGCCCTCCAGCGCCTACGACCCGGTGACGATCTTCGGCAAGGCCTGGTACCCGCTGATGTCCGAAAGCGCCCAGGTGAACCCCTATGACGGCAGCATCGCCTCGACTCGCCTGCTGGGCGACCGCTCGGGCCTGGAGTTCGTCACCGAGTCCATGCGCCCGCTGCACACCGGCGATTTCGGTGGCGTGTGGGTCAAGCTGATCTGGTTCGTGTTCGGCCTGATCCTCAGCATGATGGTGCTCAGCGGCCTGATGATCTGGAGCAAGCGCACCCTGATCGCCACCGCCAAGGAACTGAAGAAGCAGAAAGCCCGCGAGCGCATCGCTGTCGCGGCCACCGCGGAGGCCAGCCAATGAGCAGCAACAGCAAGCTGCGCCGCCTATGGCTGCGCTGGCGTTTCCACCTCAGCGCCCTGCTGGTGCTGATTCCCCTGGGCTTCATGCCGCAGTACTTCCACGAGGCGAAACTGGACCGTGGCCTACGCGGCCTGGGCGAGCGCGAGATCGGCAATCTGCAGGTCGGCCCCTGGACCGCGCGCATGGCCGAATGGGAAGTCGGCGAACCGGAAGACGAAGGCCGCGCCGGCTTCGTCAAGGCCTTTACCCTGGCCCTCTGCGACAGCTGCTCTGCACAGGTGAAGGCCGCCTACCTGCGTATCGGCGAACCGCGCAGCCTGCGGGCCGCCGGCGGGCTGTTCGCCGGTACGCCGCACCAGCAGTTCGCGGAAGTCACGATCCCGGCTCGGGTCACCCCGGCCGACAAGTTGTGGCTGACCGTGGAAGGCTGGGATGGCGCCGTGCACCAGGCGCAGATCCCTCTCGACCAGGCCTCGCCTTCGCTGGTGGCCTGGCTGGAAAAGACCCGGAGCAATCGATGAAAGCGATCCTCAAGCACAGCGCCCTGCTGCTCGGCCTGGGCGCCAGCGCCAGCGCTCTGGCCCACGCGCCCTTCTGCGAATGCACGGCGCTGGATGCCGAGACCATCCGCTGCGTTGGCGGCTTCACCGACGGCAGCGACGCCCCGGGTGTGACCCTGGACGTGATGAGCGCCGCCGACAACCGGGTGCTGGCCCCCGGCAGGCTGGGCGCGGATTCCAGCTTGACCTTCAAGCGCCCCGGCGAGGACTTCTACATCCTCTTCGATGTCGGGCCGGGCTATCAGGTGGAAGTCGAGCCGAGCGAGATCCGGGGGCTCTGAGCGCAATCAGCCGAGCCCCCGTCCGGGAAGCGAGGGTGCGCCAATAGCGGCGCACCGTCCCTCAGGCAGCGGAGGACTCGCCCTGCCCCGGCAGCACCAGCGCGGCCGGCACTGAGCGTTGACTCCTGGCGGCCAGCCAGTAGTAGGCCAAGGCCGGCAGCAGCAGGCCGATAAGCCAGGAGATATCCACGCCCCCCAGCGTCTCCACCAACGGGCCGGTGTAGAAACCGCTGTCGATGAAGGGCATCTGCACCAGCACACCGAAGCAGTAGACGCCGATGCCGGTCCAGTTCCAGCGGCCATAGCGGCCGTCGGGATCGGACAGCGCGGGGATGTCATAGCGCTCGCGGGTAATGCAGTAGTAGTCCACCAGGTTGATCGCGCTCCACGGCGTGAAGAACGCCAGCAGGAACAGCAGGAACGACTTGAACGCGGCCAGGAAAGAGTGCTGCCCGGCCAGCGCCAGGCCGGTGGAAAGGCCGACGATCACCAGCACGAACAGCAGACGCTGCAGGTGCGTGACCTTCAACTGGCCACGGAAGCCGCTGATGATGGTGGCGATGCACATGAAGCTGCCATAGGCGTTCAACGTCGCGATGGTCACCTTGCCGAAGGCCACGCTGAAGAACAGTGCGGACGCCATCATGCCACTCGCCCCCAGGCCGACCACGTAAGCCACCGGCTGCCCGGAGAACTCCTTGCCGGCCAGCGCCGCGGCGAACACGCCGAGGACCATGGACGTCTGCGAACCGAGCACCGAGCCCAGGCCCACCGCGAAGAAGGTCTTCGGCGACGAGGTTTCGCTCGGCAGGTAGCGCGAGTAGTCCGCCACGTAGGGCCCGAAGGCGATCTGCCAGGACGCCGCCAGGGAAACGGCGAGCAGGAAGGTGTTCCAGGCGAAGTGGCGGTTCTCCAGCAGCACGCCGATGTCGTTGACCGACAGCAGACGCACGAACAGGTAGGCGAAGGCGACGATGCCCAGCACGCTGGCGGCCTTGCCCAGCCAGTGGATCACCCGGTAACCGCAGACTGTCACCGCGACGATGACCGCCGCGAACACCAGGATGCCGACGGTATCGCTGACATGGGCCAACTGGCCGATGGCCTGGCCCGCCAGCACCGTGCCGGTGGCGTTGAAGCCGACATACATCACGCAGACCAGCACCAGCGGGATCACTGCGCCGAACACGCCGAATTGCACGCGGCTGGAGATCATCTGCGGCAGACCGAGCTTGGGCCCCTGGGCGCCGTGCAGCGCCATCACCACGCCGCCGAATATCTGCCCGATGAGCAGGCCGATCAGCGACCAGAACACATCGCCGCCCAGCACCACCGCCAGCGCGCCGGTGACGATGGCGGTGATCTGCAGGTTGCAGCCGAACCACAGGGTGAACTGGCTGAACAGGCGGCCGTGCCGTTCAGCCTGGGGAATGTAATCGATGGAGCGGGTTTCGATCAGGGACTTACCAGCCATGAAGCGTTCTCCTCGCCGCCGGACGTTCGCCCAGCCGCGCTGTTGTTGTTATGCACAGCGTTTCCTGATTCGCCGGGGCGGCAGCGGAGGCCGCCCCGTACCTGCCGTCAATGGCGGGCGGCATCCAGCACGGCGCGGGAGATGATGATCTTCTGCACCTCGGAGGTTCCCTCGAAGATCCGCAGGATTCGCGCGTCGCGCACGAAGCGCTCCAGCGGCAGGTCGCGGATGTAGCCGTAACCGCCGTGCAGTTGCAGCGCGGCGTCGGTGATGAAGCCGCAGGCCTCGGCGGCGAACAATTTGGCGGTCGCCGACTCGAGGCTGAAGCGCTCGCCGCTGTCACGCCGCGCGGCGGCCTGCTGGGTAAGCAGGCGCGCGGCCTGGAACTGCGCGTGCATATCGGCGATGCGCCACTGGGTGCCCTGGTAAGCCGACAACGGCTTGGTGCCGATCTGCCGCTCATCCACCCACTTCAAGGCGTACTCCATGGCCGCGCGGGCGATGCCCAGCGACATGGCGGCGACTTCCACGCGGCCGCGATCCAGCACTTCCATGGCGGTGCGGAAGCCCTGGTTTTCCTCGCCCAGCAGCGCATCCGCCGGCAGCCAGCAGTCCAGCGCCAGCTCGTAGATGGTGCTGCCGCGCAGGCCCATGGTCTTTTCCGGGTTGGCGAAGGTGACGCCGGCGGTGCCCTTGGGAATCAGGAAGGCGCTGATGCCACGGGCGCCGGCCTCCGGGTCGGTCTTGGCGTAGAGCACGATGAAGTCGGCTTCGCGGGCATTGGTGATGTAGTGCTTGCTGCCGCGAATCCGCCAGCCGCCGGTCTCGCGCACGGCACGGGTGCGCATGTCCGCCGGGTTGGAGCCGGCTGCCGGTTCGGTCAGGCCGAAGGCGCCGAGCAGCTCACCGCTGGCACAGCGCGGCAGCCATTCCTGGCGTTGCTCCTCGGTGCCGCCGATGAGGATCGAATCGGTGGCGAGGAAGTGTGCGGTCAACGCTGACGCAGTGGAGGCGCAGGCCGCCGACACCGCCTCGACCACCCGGCTCATGGCCAGGCTGCCGATGCCGAAGCCGCCATAGGTTTCCGGCAGGTTGATGCCCATGAAGCCCAGCTCGCCGAGGGCCTGCAGGCTTTCGGCGCAGAAGGCCTCTTCTTCGTCATAGCGCTGGGCGTTGGCGGCCAGCACGTCGCGGCAGACCCGCTCGGCGGAGTCGACGATGGCCAGTTCGGTGGCGTCGATGTCGAAGTTCATTGCACAGCTCCTGCTTTATTCGTGAGGCCGAACGCGGCATTGGCTTCGCCCAATCGGGGAGCGCGCGTCGCGGCGTGGGGCTTGCGCCCGTTGAAGTAGACCGGTTGCGGCACCAGTGGCGGCTGGCCGTCGCCCGGCTGCACCAGCAGTTGGCGCACCTGCGCCTGTTCGCTGCCGGTGGCCTCGGCGAGGTTCCATACCGGCGAGGCCGGCACGCCGGCATCCAGCAGCAGGTCGCAGGCCTGCTCGACGCTGCGCTGGCCGGTCCAGGCCTCGATCTCGGCACGCAATGCCTGTTCGTTGCGGGTGCGCGAGGGGTCGTCGGCAAAGCGCGGATCGTCGGCCAGTTCGCCGCGGCCGATGCTTTCGCAGAAGCGCCGGAACAGCTTGTCGCTGGCCACCGCGATCACCACCAGGCCGTCGGCGGCGCGGTAGGTGTCGAACGGCGTCGACACCGGGTGGCGGTTACCCACCAGCCCCGGCGCCCTGCCGTGGGCGAACAGGTTGGACAGGCCGGTCATCTGCAGGCTGACCAGCACGTCGAACATCGCCACGTCGATGTACTGCGCGCTGCTGCCCTGGTGCTCGCGGGAGAACAGCGCGCTGCTGATCGCCCAGGCCGCATAGACGCCGGCGCACAGGTCGCCGAGTGCTTCGCCGCTGCGGGTCGGCCCGGTCTCGGGGAAACCGCTGACGCTCATCAGCCCGGACATCGCCTGGGCGACGATGTCGTAGGCCGGGCGGCGCGACAGCGGGCCGTTCTGGCCGAAACCGGAAATGCTCGCGTAGATCAGCTTCGGGTTGTGCTGCCTGAGGCTGTCGAAATCGATGCCCAGGCGCTGGGTGACGCCGGGGCGGAAGTTCTCCACCACCACGTCGGCGTCCGCCACCAGGTCATAGAAACGTTGCAGGTCTTCCGGCGCCTTGAAGTCCAGCTCGACGCTGCGCTTGCCGCGGTTGATCAAGCCGAAATAGACACTTTCGCCGTCCTTGAACGGGCCGAGATGGCGGCTGTCGTCGCCGTGCCCCGGCACTTCGAACTTGATCACTTCGGCGCCGAGGTCGG
Organism: Pseudomonas sp. AU12215; assembly: GCF_001675465.2. Lineage (NCBI taxonomy): Bacteria > Pseudomonadati > Pseudomonadota > Gammaproteobacteria > Pseudomonadales > Pseudomonadaceae > Pseudomonas > Pseudomonas sp. AU12215. Next base: position 206 of record NZ_MACM02000050.1, on the reverse strand, counting down.
CAAGCATCGCGGTGCAGTGCGGCCCGGCCAGCACGCGGCTCAGGTCCAGTACGCGCACGCCGTTGAGCGGCTGCGGTGTGGGCAGTTCAGTCACATTGCTCATGCTCGAGTCCTCAGCCAGTGATCATCGGCAGGTTCAGGCCCTGTTCCTTGGCGCAATCGATCGCGATCTGATAACCCGCGTCGGCATGGCGCATCACGCCGGT
>NZ_MACM02000049.1:0-110872 GCF_001675465.2 Pseudomonas sp. AU12215 | reverse complement strand
AGCATCTGGCCGGTCTGGTTGTTGTCGCTGTCGATGGCCTGCTTGCCGAGGATGACCAGCTGCGGCTGCTCTTTGTCGACCAGGGCTTTCAGCGACTTGGCGATGGCCAGGGAGCTCAGCTCTTCGTTGGTTTCAACGAGGATGGCGCGATCTGCACCCAGAGCCAGCGCGGTACGCAGTTGCTCCTGGGCAGCGGTCGGGCCGACGGAGACCGCAACGATCTCGGTGACGACGCCTTTCTCTTTCAGGCGTACGGCCTCTTCCACGGCGATTTCGCAGAAGGGGTTCATGGACATCTTGACGTTGGCGAGATCGACGCCGGAGTTGTCCGCCTTGACGCGGACCTTGACGTTATAGTCAACCACTCGTTTGACAGCTACAAGAACCTTCATGGATTCCTCGTTTTTCTCCGGTGAATAGGAATGTCGCCAGACAGGCCTGGCCGGTAGTGCACGCTATCTGCGACTACATCCAGCGCAACGCGACCGCAAAACCGCAGGTATCTTGACCGCATCGACCGGGCGGGTCAATACACGAAAATACCCCTTCATAAGCCGCGGACCCCGATTCTATCAGGGTTACGCGCGATTCAAACAAACGTTTGTATTGCCCTCGATAAAGGGTTTAGATATAGCAACAGGTCTAGCTATAATGCGCCCCGCTCTTACTGGGTGGGGGCACGCCCATCCCAATACCTACAAAATGCCCAGAGCCTTGATTCAGGAGAGATCGATAGTGGAACGCGAATTTATGGAATTCGACGTCGTCATCGTCGGCGCCGGCCCTGCCGGTCTGTCCGCCGCCTGCCGACTGAAGCAGAAGGCCGCCGACGCCGGTCAGGAAATCAGCGTCTGTGTGGTCGAAAAGGGTTCCGAAGTGGGCGCCCACATCCTCTCGGGCGCCGTGTTCGAGCCCCGCGCGCTGAACGAGCTGTTCCCCAACTGGAAGGAACTCGAAGCGCCGCTGAACACCCCCGTCAAACGCGACGACATCTATGTGCTGAAGAGCCCTGAGGCGGCGGCCAAGGTGCCGAACTTCTTCGTGCCCAAGACCATGCACAACGAAGGCAACTACATCATCTCCCTGGGCAACCTGTGCCGCTGGCTGGCCCAGCAGGCCGAAGGCCTGGGCGTCGAGATCTACCCGGGCTTCGCCGCCCAGGAAGCGCTGATCGACGAGAATGGCGTGGTGCGCGGCATTGTCACCGGTGACCTGGGCGTCGACCGCGAAGGCAATCCGAAAGAGGGTTACTACACCCCGGGCATGGAACTGCGCGCCAAGTACACCCTGTTCGCCGAAGGCTGCCGTGGCCACATCGGCAAACAGCTGATCAAGAAGTACAAGCTCGACAGCGAAGCCGACGCCCAGCACTACGGTATCGGCATCAAGGAAATCTGGGACATCGACCCGGCCAAGCACGAGCAGGGCCTGGTGGTGCACACCGCCGGCTGGCCGCTGAACGACGACAACCCGGGCGGCTCCTTCCTCTATCACCTGGAGAACAACCAGGTGGTGGTCGGCCTGATCATCGACCTGTCCTACACCAACCCGCACCTGTCGCCGTTCGACGAGTTCCAGCGCTACAAGCACCATCCGGTGATCAAGCAGTACCTGGAAGGCGGCAAGCGCGTGGCCTACGGCGCTCGCGCCATCTGCAAGGGCGGCCTGAACTCGCTGCCGAAGATGGTCTTCCCGGGCGGCGCGCTGATCGGCTGCGACCTGGGCACCCTGAACTTCGCCAAGATCAAGGGCAGCCACACCGCGATGAAGTCCGGCATGCTGGCCGCCGACTCGGTTGCCGAAGCCCTGTTCGCTGGCCGTGAAGGCGGTGACGAGTTGACCAACTACGTCGATGCCTTCAAGGGCAGCTGGCTGTATGACGAGCTGTTCAGCAGCCGCAACTTCGGCCCGGCGATGCACAAGTTCGGCGCCATCGGTGGCGGTGCGTTCAACTTCATCGACCAGAACATCTTCGGCGGCAAGCTTCCGTTCACTCTGCACGATACGACTCCGGACTACGCGACCCTGAAGAAGGCCAGCGAAGCGCCGAAGATCGACTATCCCAAACCGGACGGCAAACTCAGCTTCGACAAGCTGTCCTCGGTGTTCCTGTCCAACACCAACCACGAGGAAGACCAGCCGATCCACCTCAAGCTGGCCGACCCGAACACCCCGATCGAGAAGAACCTGCCGCTCTACGACGAGCCCGCACAGCGTTACTGCCCGGCTGGCGTGTACGAAGTCGTGAGCAACGACGACGGCAGCAAGCGCTTCCAGATCAACGCGCAGAACTGCGTGCACTGCAAGACCTGCGACATCAAGGACCCGGCCCAGAACATCACCTGGGTGGCCCCGGAAGGCACCGGCGGTCCGAACTACCCCAACATGTAAGGCGTTGGCGGTAACGGAAAAGGCTCCCTCGGGAGCCTTTTTCTTTGCAAGCTAAGTACTTGTAGCGATGAAGGACAGGGACTACTGGCCGCGTTCAGACCAACCGGTCACGGCTGCGGCGCGATGGCGAAGAACTCGCCGGAACTCCACACTCCCAGCCACTCAACTCCATCGATCTCGCGGGGAACCGCCAGCTCGACCAACTGGTAGAAGACGTTGCGGTGGATCAGCGCCTCCAGGTTCACCCGCACCAGCACGTAGGGCGACGGCTCCTGGGTCTGCGGATCAAGCTCCACGCGGATCGGATGCGCGGCGTCGGCCACCACCTCATCCTCGACATTGGTGGTGAAGCGCAACACCTGCTGTTCGCCCTCCCCTTCGACGGCCAAGGTAACGGCGACGAAAGGCGCGTCATCGACGGTGATTCCGCACTTCTCCACCGGAGTGACCAGGAAATAGTCGTCGCCATCGCGGCGGATGATGGTGGAGAACAGCCGCACCATCGGCTTGCGCCCGATCGGCGTGCCCAGGTAATACCAGGTGCCGTCGCGGGCGATGCGCATGTCGATATCGCCACAGCAATCAGGGTTCCACAGGTGCACCGGCGGCAGCCCCTTGTCCTTGCTGGCGGGAATCTGCGCCAGCAGATCGCCGGCTTTGCCTGGGTCGGTCATTGGTACTCCTCTCGCGTCTTCACCCCCAGCAGGCTGCGGGCATAGTCTTCCAGCGGCCGCCCGATCAGATCCTCGGGGCTGGCATCATAGAATGTCAGAAAACCGCCGCGACTGCGGATGGTGGCGCTGTCCACCAGGTAGCGGTTGTCGGTCTCGATCAGCATCACCTGAATCACGCTGCGGTCACGGCCCACGGCGTTATCGGTGTCTTCGTACTGCTCGTAAGTGCCGACATTGTCCTCCCCACGGGCAAAGCGCGTATACAGCAGATAATTGGCGCCCGCTGCGCGCGCTTCCTGCATCGCACCTTCCAGGCCCAGCGGACTCTTGGCTCGGCGCACCAGCGGGAAGTACTGGACGAAGCCTTCGAATGCCTCCTCCGCCACCACATTGGGCCGTGCATACGGATGGCCCGGCGGCACGAACGGCCCCTGAGCGATATAGATGAAGGAGTCCTGCTGCAGCCGCCAGTTGGTCGTCCGGCGAGTCTGGCTGTGGTCGAGGAAGCCCGCGTCGCGCAGGTAATAATCGGTGCCGTCAGCCAGGTCGTTGGGGCTCATGCAGCCGCCGAGGGCAGCGAAGGCAAGGATCAGTATCAGTTGGCGCATGCAATGTCTCCGGAGCCGGCGACGAAAAACCGGCATTCGGACAGGCAATGCAGCTTCCGCGCCATCACAGGCCGCGCTGCCATTCCTGGCGCAGCTGCGCGCGCTGCGGCTGCTCGATGGCCTGGCGGACCTGGGCGAGCAGCTTCGCCTTGTCCTTCCCCAGCGTGCCCTTGAGCACCAGGTAGTTGGATGCGTGATCGCTGCGGAACACCGTGTCGCTAAGCTCCAGACCGTTCAGCAGGCGCTCGACTTCGATGAACAATTCGGCCTGCGATAACGACTGGAAATCCGGGAAGCCCTGGCGATAGCGTTCTTCGCCAGTGGGAAAGCTCACCACCAGAGTCGACAGGAATTCCGGCTGCGCCTCGTTCATCAATCGCGCCGAGTTGTCGGCGTGCTGGGCGCTCAGGGTGCTGCCGCCCAGGCCGTTGAGGATCATTACCGAGCGCTTGATCCCCGCCTCTCCCAGCTTCTGCAATGCATCCAGCGTCGAGGCGTAGGTCTCGCCCTTGTTCACCCGCGCAAGCACTTCGTCGTCGCCGGATTCGGCGCCCACGTAGGCCATGCGCAGACCGGCGTCCGCCAGCTCTTTCAGCTCCTCCACCGACTTCTTGCGCAGGTTGCGCGGCAGGCAGTAACTGGAGACGCGGTCCACCTCGGGCAGGTGCTCGCGGATCGCACGGAGGATGTTGAGCAGGCGCCGAGTCGGCAACACCAGCGCATCGCCATCGGCGAGGAACACCCGCTGGACGATCAGGCGCTCGCCACAGCGGCGAATCTCCTCCAGAACCTCGGCCTCGTCGCGGGCGCGGAATTTCTTCTGCGGCTGGGTATACATCTCACAGAAGCCGCACTGGTTCCAGGAACAGCCGTTGGTGACGGGAAGAATGAGCGAGTGTGCCTCGCTCGGCGGCCGGAACACCGGCTCGATATAGGAAATGGGGAATTCGTTGGGCATGGGCTAATCAGGTCTTGAGGGCGATCTCAGCCGCCGATGATCTTCATGATGGTGGCGCCGCCGGAGAAGGCGACTTCCTGCTTGTCCGCCAGGGCACTCACCAGCAACCGCTGCAAGGCGGGAAGCGCCTGGTGGCGCGGCTTGTCCAGCAGGTCGCCGACGTAATGGCGGTTGCTCGACGACAGGCAGCCATGCAGCCAACCGGTGGAAGACAGGCGCAGACGCGAGCAGGTCCGGCAGAACGGCACGCTTTCATTGGCGATTACGCCAAAATAGCCCTGCCCCGGCACTTCATAGCGAATGGCCGTGGCATCCACCGGCGCATCGGCCTGGATATAGGGATGGCGTTCGCCGATGAGCTCCAGCAGCTCCTGCAAGCTGACGAACTGCCGGTGGAAGCCGTTCGGGTCATGGGCCAGGTGGCCCATGCGCATCAGCTCGATGAAGCGCAGCTCGAAGCCGTGCTCCAGGCAGTAGTCCAGCAGCGGCACGACCTGATCGAGGTTCTGCCCGCGTAGCGGGACCATGTTGAGCTTGATCTTCAGGCCGGCCGCGCGGGCCTCGTCGAGCCCCTTGAGGACCGTGGCCAGATCGCCGCCACGGGCAATGCGCCGGAAGGCATCGGCATCCAGGGTATCGAGGGAAACGTTGAGGCGGCGGATGCCGCAATCCAGCAGCAGCGGCAGCTTCTTCGACAGCAGCTGTCCGTTGGTGGTGATGGCGATGTCCTGCAGCCCGAGACGGCTGACGCCATGCAGGAAGGCATCGAGCTTCGGACTGACCAACGGTTCGCCACCGGTGACGCGCAGACGCTCGATGCCGGCGGACTCGATCAGGTAGGCGACCCCGCGCACCAGGGATTCCGCCGACAGCTCGTCCTGCGCCGCGACCAGACGTTTGCCGTCCGGCACGCAATAGGTGCAGGCGTAGTTGCAGGCGGCGGTCAGGCTCACGCGAAGATTGCGGAAGCGCCTGCCCTGGCGGTCGACGATCATGCTCGGCTCCGGTGGCGATCACTCATGCAAGTATATCCCCACCGGCGCCGGGAGCCCTGTCGCAACCGCGACGATGAATCGCGCGAATGTCGACTCAGGCGGCCGGCGTATCGCCGTCGCGCTTGCGCTTGTTGCCCATGCGCACGCCGATGTCCATGAGGAACTGGAAGAAGCCCTCCTGATCCTCCAGCACGTCGCGCCAGAACGGCGAGTGGTACAGCGCCACGGCGCCATGTACCAGCGCCCAGGCCGCGCAGTAGTGGAAGTAGGCCGGGACGTCTTCCAGCTTGCCCGCCGCGATGCGTTCCTTGATCAGCTGGCTCAGGCGCTCGAAGTTGGATTCGCGGATCTTGTGCAGCTCCTCGACCATCTCCGGGACCTGGCTGGTCTTCACCACCTTCTCTTCCAGGCGGTCGAACAGGCGGTAGCGCTGCGGATCGCGCATGCGGAACTCGAAGTAGGCGCGCGACAGGCGCTCCTTGTCGCGGGCGACGTCTTCGGAGTGGAACAGGTCGGCCAGATCGCGCTCGTAGTCCAGCATCAGGCGCAGGTAGATCTCCGCCTTGGACTTGAAGTGCTTGTAGATGGTGCCTTTGCCGATACCCACGGCATCGGCGATCATTTCGACCGTGACACTGTCTTCGCCCTGCTCAAGGAACAGCTTGAGGGCGGTGTCGAGGATTTCCTGTTCGCGACGACGGAATTCGCGAACCTTGCGCGGCTCTTTCTGCATAAAAAGACTGTTCGGTCAAAAATAGTCAAAATTCGAAGCCGCGTATTATGCCTATTCAGCGCCAAATTGCACGGATCATCCGACATGATTAGCTTTTCTTCCGAGTTTCCCCAACAACCCGGCCTGCGCTACCTGAACCACGCAGCGGTCGCGCCCTGGCCCAAGCGCGCCGCAGACGCCGTCACGGCGTTTGCCCAGGAGAACATCCTGTTGGGTGCCCGTGACTATCCGCGCTGGCTGACCATCGAGAAGCGCCTGCGCGAACGCCTGATGCGCCTGGTGAATGCCCGGACCACCGGCGATATCGCCCTGGTGAAGAACACGTCCGAGGCGCTGTCCTTCGTCGCTTTTGGCCTGGACTGGCGCGCCGGCGACCAGGTGGTGATCAGCGATCAGGAATTCCCCTCCAACCGGGTCGTCTGGGAAGCACTCAAACCACGTGGGGTGGAAGTCATCCAGGTGAGCCTGGACGGCGATGATCCCGAAGGCGACCTGCTGGCCGCCTGCACACCGCGCACGCGCCTGCTCTCCATCAGCGCCGTGCAGTACGCCAGCGGCCTGCGCATGGACCTGGAACGCCTGGGCGCCGGCTGCCGCCAGCGCGGCGTGCTGTATTGCATCGATGCCATCCAGCAACTGGGCGCCCTGCCCTTCGACGTGCAGGCATACGACTGCGCCTTCGCCATGGCCGACGGCCACAAATGGATGCTCGGCCCGGAAGGCCTGGGTGTGTTCTATTGCCGCGCCGCCGAACGCGAGCAACTGGCGCTGCAGGAATACGGTTGGCACATGCTGGAAAACGCCGGCAACTACGACCTTGCCGGCTGGCAACCGGCGCGCAGTGCTCGCCGCTTCGAGTGCGGCAGCCCGAACATGCTCGGCGCCGTGGCATTGGACGCCAGCCTTGGCCTGCTGGAAGAGGTCGGCATGGCTTCGGTCGGCGAGTTGGTGCAGACGCGCGTCCAGCAACTGCACGATGGCCTGGGCCGCATCAACGGCGCCTCACTGCACAGCCCGCTGGAGCCTGGCCGTCGCGCCGGCATCCTGACGTTCAGCCTGGCCGGCTGGGACAATATCCGCCTGCTGGAGCGTTTGCGCGCGGAGCAGGTGGTGTGCATCCAGCGCGGCGCCGGTATCCGCTTGTCGCCGCACTTCTACACCAGCGAAGCGGTCATCGAGGAGACTCTGGCGTTGATCGGGGCTTTGGCGGGGCAATAATGCAGGCGCGGCCGAGAAAGCTGCTCAGCCCGGTGTGATGTATTCCAAATCCGTTTAAAAAACACCGGGCACCCTGTGGCAAGCGCGGCATCTTGACCAATACTTGTAGATACCGGCGCGCGGCATCTCCCCCCAAGTGCTCCGCCGGTGAAGGTACCGAGGATCGCGTACCTTATTGTTAAACTCCTAATGGTCTTGACCCGGATTCATCCCCCAGAACCCGGGTTTTTTTTGCGCGCGGGAAAGCTGTCCGCGCACGGACCATCAGCAGGCGAGCGGGAACAGCCGGCGGAAATTCGCAGTGGTCTGCTCGGCCAGCGTTTCGAAACTCACCCCACGCAACACGGCCAGGTACTCGGCCACCTCGCGCACGTATTCGGGAAGGTTCGGTTTGCCGCGATGGGGCACCGGCGCGAGATAGGGCGAATCGGTTTCCACCAGCAGGCGGTCCACCGGCACCTGTCGCGCCACTTCGCGCAATTGCTCGGCATTGCGGAAGGTGACGATGCCCGACAGCGAGATATAGAAGCCAATATCCAGCGCCGCCTTGGCCATCTCCCAGTCTTCGGTGAAGCAATGCAGCACACCGGCCTGCGGCAGCGCTGCCTCGCGCAGCAACGCCAGGGTATCGGCGCGGGCTTCGCGGGTATGCACGATGACCGGCTTGCCGGTCACCTTGGCGGCCTCAAGGTGCAGGCGGAAGGCCTCCTGCTGCAGCTCGGCGGCCTCGGGCTCGTAGTGATAGTCCAGGCCGGTCTCGCCGATGGCCACCACGCGCGGATGGTTCAACTCACCCAGCAGCCAGTCCAGCGCCGGCGCGGCGCCTGGCTCCAGGTCGAGCGGGTGGACGCCGACCGAGCAATGCACGTCGGCGTAGCGATCAGCCAGATCCTTCACCGCCCTGGCATTGTCCGCACTCACGCCGATGCACAGGAACTGGCTGACACCGCGCGCACGGGCAGCGTTCAGCGCGGCATCCAGCGATCCGTCGTGGGCGGCGAGATCGAGACGATCGAGGTGGCAGTGGGAATCGACGAGCATGAAAACCTTCTCCGGGAAATGACGAAGCGCCCCTCAGGGCGCTCCGTGTTTGCAGCCTGTACAGGCTGCTAATTCTACAGGGGATGAGCTACATGGTATGGGTCGGGCGATCCGACTTCAGCGCGCCGGCGAGATAGGTCTCGATCTTGTTGCGCGCGGTGTTGTCACCGTCGTTGAACTGCACGCCAATGCCGGCGGCACGGTTGCCCTGCGCTCCGCGAGGAGTAATCCAGACCACCTTGCCGGCGACCGGGATCTTTTCCGGCTCGTCCATCAGGTTGAGCAGCATGAAGACCTCATCGCCCAGCTTGTAGGTCTTGTTGGTCGGAATGAACAGCCCGCCGTTGCGAATGAACGGCATGTAGGCGGCATACAGCACGGATTTGTCCTTGATGGTCAAGGACAGGATTCCGTTACGCGGACCCAGATTTGGTGGCAAGCTCATTCAGCTATCCTGGCAGATTTTTCCGATGGCCGGATTCTAGCCCGGCCCAGGGAGACTTGCCCACTGTACGAGCAAGGCTTCGAGAAGCAAGGCACGGTTGAGGTTGGCTTTGTTGAGAACCTTCTGCCGCTGAAGCAGCAGCCAGTCCTGCATGGCCAGCACCTTGGGCTGTGTCGACTTTTCGGCGAGATACTGCACGACCTTGCGCATGTCGGCGAGGCCAAGGCCCTCTTCGTCCCGAGCCAACTGGTAACGCAGGATCAACAGCGACCAGTCGCAGAACCAGTCGAACAATAGTGGCAAAGGTACAGCATTCCAGCTTTCGGCCAGCTGACCTGGGGCAACCTGCTGCTTGAGCAGCTTCTTCACCCCTTCGACCACTTGTGCGCGCTGCTCGCGCACGCCGTGGCCCTGCAGTCGCAGCGCGGTCAGCGGTGATCCGCCAGCGAGCACCAGCAACTCGTCCAACGCCTCCACCGGCTCGGCCGGCAGAGTACCCGCCAGCCAGGCACGGGCCTGCTCGGCAGAAGGCTGCGGGCAAGCCTGTTGCACACAGCGACTCTTGATGGTCGGCAACAGCCGGCTGGGCTGGTGGCTGATGAGCAGCAGCACGGTATCGCCGGAAGGCTCTTCCAGGCTTTTCAGCAGGGCGTTGGCGGCATTGAGGTTCATGGCCTCGGCCGGCTCCAGCAGCACCACCTTGCGCCCGCCCAACTGCGCGGTCTGCACCACGAAGCCCACCAGCTCGCGAACCTGATCGACCCGAATGGGTTTCTCCGGCTCCTCCGGTTCCAGCTGGAAGAAATCCGGGTGCGTGCCGGCGGCGAGCAACTGGCAGGCCTTGCACTGGCCGCATGCTTTGCCGCCCGCGGGTCGCTGGCACAGCAGGAAGTGCACCAGATTCTCCGCCAGCACACGCTTGCCGATACCGGCCGGCCCCTGCAGCAGATAGGCATGGGCATGGCGCGGGCGGCTGCTGAGCTGCTGCCAGAGGCCCTGCTGCCAGGGATAGATGTCAGCCATTGAGGCGCTCCAGCAGGATCGGCAGCAGGCCATCCAGGTCGCGCTGCACCTCGGGCAGCGTCTGCGCCGCATCGAGGATGTGATAGCGCGCAGGCTCGGCGCGGGCGCGATCCAGGTAGGTATTGCGCACCGCCTCGAAGAAGGCGCGCCCCTCCTGCTCGAAGCGGTCCAGGCGACCGCGGGCAGCTGCGCGGGACAAGCCGATTTCCACCGGCAGGTCGAACACCAGGGTCAGGTCCGGGCGCAGGCTGCCCTGGACGAAGCTTTCCAACTGGGCGATGCGCTCCACCGGCAGACCACGACCGCCGCCCTGATAGGCGTAGGTGGCGTCCGTGAAGCGATCGCAGAGCACTACGGCGCCACGCTCCAGGGCCGGGCGGATCACCCCGGCGATGTGCTGTGCGCGGGCGGCAAAGACCAGCAGCAGTTCGGTATCGACTGCCATCTTTTCATCGCTCGGGTCCAGCAGCAGCTCGCGGATGCGCTCGGCCAGCGGCGTACCGCCTGGCTCGCGGGTCAGCTGGACCTCGATTCCGCGTTCGCGCAGGCGCTCGGCCAGGTACTCGCGATTGGTGCTCTTGCCCGCGCCTTCGGGGCCTTCCAGGGTGATGAACAGGCCGGTCACTCGGCTCACTCCTTGTGTTGTCGGGCTACTGCGCTGCAGGGGTATCTGCGGCGGGAGCGTCTTCGTCCGGCGTCTGCGCCGGCGACGGAACGGGCGCCGGGCTGGAACGGTAGTCGGCGCGGCGCTTGATCTGGAATTCCTGGACGGCCTTGTTATGATCGTCGAGGTTGTCGGAGAAGGTGTGGCTGCCATCGCCACGGGCGACGAAGTACAGGCTCTGTCCCGGCACCGGGTTCAGCGCAGCGTGGATTGCCTCGCGACCGGGCAGCGCGATGGGCGTCGGCGGCAGGCCGGCGACCACATAGGTGTTGTAGGGCGTTGGCGTGCGCAGGTCGGCCCGGGTGATCTTGCCGGCATAGCGCTCGCCCATGCCGTAGATGACGGTCGGGTCAGTCTGCAACAGCATGTTCTTCTGCAGGCGGCGCACGAAAACGCCCGCGATCTGGCCGCGCTCCTGGGGTACGCCGGTTTCCTTCTCCACCAGCGAGGCCATGATCAGCGCCTGGTACGAGTCCTTGTAGGGCAGGTCCTCGCCGCGCTTGTCCCACTCCTCGGCGAGAATGGTCTCCATGCGCTGGTAGGCATGCTTGAGGATATCGACGTCCTTGGTGCCACGGACGAAGCGGTAGGTGTCGGGGAAGAAGCGGCCCTCGGGGAATACGCCGGGCTTGCCCAGCCTGGCCATCACGTCGGCGTCGCTGAGGCCGTTCAGGGTCTGGTCCAGCTTGGGCTGGCGGGCGAGCAAGTCGCGGACCTGATGGAAGTTCCAGCCCTCGACCAGGGTCAGGCCGTACTGCACAACCTCGCCCTCGCGCCACAGATCGAGCAACTGGGCAGCAGTCATGCCGGGCGTCAGGCGGTATTCACCGCTGTGCAGCGCCTCGCCCGCCAGGTTGAAGCGCCAGTACAGACGAAGCCAGAAGCCGCCGTGCAGGACGTCCTCGTCCTCCAGGCGGGTCAGCAGACGACCGGGGGTGGCGCCGCTGGGAGCATCCAGCAGGCGCTCTTCGGTGAGCTGGAGCGGCTGCTGCAGCGCACGCTGCTGCTCCCAGGCCGCCAGGCCCAGCATGAGCCCGGCCAGCAGCAGGCCGCCTTCCAGCAGCACCAGCAATTTGCGCATCACGTATCAGGAATCCAGAAGTTCGCGGAGTTGGCCCTGCAGTTTACGGGTCAGGGGCCCGACCGGCCAAGTGAACTCGGCCACGCCGAGCACCGGCCAGATACCGTAGAGACTGTTGCAGAGAAAGACCTCGTCGGCGTCCGCCAGTTCGCCGTGCTCGATGTCGCGCACGATGACCGGCAGGCCCAGGCTACGGGCGCGCTCGATGATCTCGGCGCGCATGACCCCGGCAACGCCGCAGCGACCGAGGTCTGCGGTGATCAACTCGCCGTGCTTCACGAGGAACAGGTTGCTGAACACACCTTCGACGACGCGCCCGGAAACATCGCGCATCAATCCTTCGGCGAAAGCCGGATCGCTCCATTCGGCGCGAGCCAGGACCTGCTCCAGGCGATTGAGGTGCTTGAGGCCGGCCAGCAGTGGCTGCTCGGCCAGGCGGGTGGCGCAAGAGAAGAGCCTGACGCCCTCCTCCCAATTCTTCGCCGGGTAAGCCGGCGCAGGCGAGGCCAGCAATAGTCGGCGCACCTGGGCATCGGCCTGCGGTGCGTAGCCACGCACGCCTTCGCCGCGGGTCAGCACCAGCTTGGCGACACCATCACCCAGCAGGGTGGAGAAACGCAGGATTTCATCTTCGACGAGATCGAGCGAGACCGGCAGGGACAGGCGCCTGACGCCCTCCTCCAGTCTTGCCCGATGGCGCGCCAGCAGGCGCGGACGGCCTGCGGACACGCGGATGGTCTCGAACAACCCGTCGCCGTAGGCCAGTCCGCGATCACGCGCGGACAGCACCTCGGCGTTCTGGCCGTCGATCCAGCTCAGCATCAGCCCTGGAACCGGCGGAACACCAGGGAACCGTTGGTGCCACCGAAGCCGAAGGAGTTGGACAAGGCGACGTCGATCGGACGCTCCTTGGCCTGGTGGGCGACCAGGTCGAGGTCGCAGCCTTCGCTGGGGTTATCCAGGTTGATGGTCGGCGGAGCCACCTGATCACGCAGCGCAAGCACGCTGAAGATCGCCTCGACCGCGCCGGCAGCACCCAGCAGGTGGCCGGTCATCGACTTGGTGGAGCTCATCGACAGCTTGTAGGCGTGGTCGCCGAAGATCGACTTCACCGCGGAGATCTCCGCAATATCGCCGGCCGGCGTCGAGGTGCCGTGGGCGTTGATGTAATCAACCTGCTCGGGATTCAGGCCGGCATCGCGCAGTGCGGCTTTCATGCAGCGTGCAGCGCCTGCGCCGTCTTCCGGCGGAGCAGTCATGTGGAAGGCGTCGCCGCTCATGCCGAAACCGACGATTTCTGCGTAGATGCGAGCGCCACGAGCCTTGGCGTGCTCCAGTTCCTCCAGCACCAGGGAACCTGCGCCGTCGGAGAGCACGAAGCCGTCGCGATCCTGGTCCCAGGGACGGCTGGCCTTGGTCGGCTCGTCGTTGCGGGTGGACAGCGCACGAGCGGCACCGAAGCCGCCCAGGCCAAGACCACAAGCCGCCATTTCGGACCCGCCGGCGACCATCACGTCAGCGTCGCCGTAAGCGATGTTGCGCGCGGCCATGCCGATATTGTGGGTGCCGGTGGTGCAGGCGGTGGTGATGGCGTAGTTGGGGCCCTGCAGACCGAGGTTGATCGACAGGAACCCGGAAACCATGTTGATGACCGAACCGGGCACGAAGAACGGCGAGATGCGCCGCGGGCCCTGCTCGAACAGCGAACGACAGGTGTTTTCGATATTGGTCAGACCGCCGATGCCCGAACCGATGGCAACGCCGATGCGCTCCCGGTTGGCGTCGGTGACTTCCAGGCCGGAATCGCGCACCGCCTGGTAGCTGGCGGCCAGGCCGTACTGGATGAACAGGTCGAGTTTGCGAGCTTCCTTGGCGGACATGTATTGCTCGACGTCGAACCCTTTCACCGAGCCGCCGAAACGGGTGGCAAAGGCGGACAGGTCCATGTGTTCGATCGGGGCGATACCGCTGCGCCCGGCGAGAATGCCTTCCCAACTGCTCGGCACATCCACACCCAGGGGCGACAACATACCCATGCCAGTGATGACTACGCGTCTACGCGACACTGTGACTTCCTCTCATGTGTTTCACGGCAATAACGCCGGCAGAAGCCGGCGTTAAAGAAAAGCCGCACGCCTTTGCAGGCCGTGCGGCTTCTTTCGTCGGGGAACCGACGACTACGTCTTATGCCTGGTGGGCAACGATGTAGTCGATGGCTTCCTGAACGGTGGTGATCTTTTCGGCTTGCTCGTCGGGGATTTCGGTCTCGAATTCCTCTTCCAGAGCCATCACCAGCTCAACGGTGTCAAGGGAGTCGGCGCCCAGGTCTTCGACGAAGGAAGCGCTGTTGGTGACTTCTTCTTCCTTAACGCCGAGTTGCTCAGCAACGATCTTCTTGACGCGTTCTTCGATGGTGCTCATACCTTGTTTTCACTCCTATGGACAATCCGTACAGCTGGGCTGCGGGTAAGTGTATAGAAAGGGATTTCTGCATTTCAAGCTGAACGCTGACGCCCCTTCCGGCAATCCAGATGCTCTGCCTATTCCAGCGTCACAACGCTTGGAGAACTTTAGACAGCGCATATGACATCGCCACGAAGGAACTCGTCACATCAGCTCATGTACATTCCGCCATTCACCGGTACCGTGGCACCCGTTACATAAGCTGCGCCCTCGGAAGCGAGGAATGCTACCACTTTGGCGATCTCTTCGGCTTGTCCCAGTCGACCCAGCGGAATCTGACCGAGCAGTGCTTCACGCTGGGCTTCGGGCAACTCACGGGTCATGTCGGTGTCGATGAAGCCCGGAGCGACCGCGTTGACAGTGATAGCACGGGAACCGACTTCGCGCGCCAGGGCACGGGTGAAACCTTCCAGACCGGCCTTGGCCGCCGCGTAGTTGGTCTGCCCGGCATTACCCATGGCACCGACGACCGAACCGATATTGATGATGCGACCCCAGCGCGCCTTGGTCATGCCGCGCAGCACGGCTTTCGACAGACGGTAGAGGCTGTTGAGGTTGGTGTTGACCACGTCGAACCACTCATCGTCTTTCATGCGCATCAGCAGGTTATCGCGGGTGATACCTGCGTTATTGACGACGATAGCCGGTGCGCCAGACTCTTTCTGAATGGCCTCGACTACGGCGGTGACGGACTCGTCATTGGACACATCGAGCACCATGCCGGAGCCCTGGATACCGTTTTCCTTGAGGTACTCGGAAATCTTCTGCGCGCCGGACTCGCTGGTGGCAGTGCCGACCACGGTGGCGCCCATGTGGCCCAGTTCCAGAGCGATGGCCTGGCCGATACCACGGCTCGCGCCGGTAACCAGGGCAACCTTACCTTGCAGACTCATGCCTTATCTCCTGTTCAAGCCAGAGCCGCGCGAGCCGCGCCAAAGGCGTCCGCGGAATCCAGGTTATGGGTGGTCACGCCCTTCGCGCAACGCTTGTTCAAACCAGCCAGCACCTTGCCCGGGCCGCATTCGACCAGGTCAGTGACGCCCTTTTCGGCCAGCAACTGGACGCTCTCGACCCAGCGTACCGGGCTGTACAGCTGCGCCAACAGGTCGCGCTTGAGCGAAGCCAGATCAGCCGGAACCTGGGCGGTGACGTTCTGTACCAGGGCAATCTGCGGCATCTGCCACTGAACGGCCTCGACCGCCTCAGCGAAACGCTCGGCAGCCGGACGCATCAGCTCGCAGTGCGACGGCACGCTGACCGGCAGCGCCACGGCACGCTTGGCCCCGCGCGTCTTGCAAGCCTCGATGGCACGCTCGACGGCCTTGGCCGCCCCCGCGATCACCACCTGACCCGGCGCGTTGAAATTCACGGCACTGACCACTTCGCCCTGGGCCGCTTCGGCGCAGGCGGCAAGCACATCAGCGTCTTCCAGGCCGAGAATGGCAGCCATACCGCCGGTACCGGCGGGAACAGCTTCCTGCATCAATTGGCCACGGCGCTCGACCAGCTTTACCGCGTCGGCGAAGGCCAGGCTGCCAGCAGCGACCAGAGCGGAATATTCGCCCAGGCTATGGCCGGCAACATAAGCCGGCTTCACGCCGCCTTCGGCCAGCCACAGACGCCAGAGGGCGATGGAGGCCGTAAGGATCGCGGGCTGGGTCTTGTCGGTCTGGTTCAGGCGCTCTTCAGGGCCCTCCTGGACCAGGGCCCAGAGGTCATAACCCAGGGCGGCAGAGGCTTCGGCGAAGGTTTCGCGCACGATGGCGTGCTGGGCACCCAGTTCGGCAAGCATGCCGAGCGACTGCGAACCTTGACCGGGGAATACGAAGGCGAGGGATGCGGACATTGCAACAGGTCCCTTTTGTCTATGTCGTCAAATGGATAGCGCCGGCGAGAGCCTGGCGCATTGAACTGACAGTTGGATGACGGTCTGACGACCGCGGTCACACATTAGAGCAGATGTTCCAATCGGCCATGCAGCCGCTGGGGCAGATTCTCGCGAACTTCCAGCAGCGCGCGACGCAAGGCGCTCTGAATGCCCTCTTCCTTCGCACTGCCGTGACTCTTCACCACGATGCCCTGCAACCCCAGGAAACTCGCGCCATTGTGCTGGGACGGCGTCAGATCGCCCCGCAGACGGCGCAGGAAAGGCATCGCCATCAAGCCGACCGCCTTGGCCGGCAGGCTGGAATTGAACAGTTCCTCCAGACGCGCCGCCACCATGGCCGCCAGGCCTTCGCTGGACTTGAGCAGGATATTGCCGACGAAGCCGTCGCAGACCACTACATCGGCCAACCCACGATACAGGCCATCGCCTTCGATGTAGCCGATGTAGTTCACCCCGCGCGCCTGCTGCAGAAGGCTGGCCGCCAGCTTCACCTGCTGGTTGCCCTTGATGTCTTCGGTGCCGACATTCAGCAGCGCGACCCTGGGGTCGATCTTGCCCAACGCTTCCGCCGCCACGGCGCCCATGACGGCGAACTGGTAGAGATGCTCGGCGCTGCAGTCGACGTTGGCGCCCAAATCGAGCAGATGGCAGTGGCCGGTCTGCGTCGGCACTGCAGTCACCATCGCCGGGCGGTCGATGCCGGGCAGGGTCTTGAGCAAGTAGCGAGACAGCGCCATCAGCGCACCGGTATTGCCGGCACTGACGCAGGCATGGGCCTTGCCATCCCGAACCAGTTCGAGGGCAACACGCATGGAGGAGTCGGGCTTGCCACGCAACGCCTGTGACGGACGCTCGTCCATCGTGACGATTTCGCTGGCGTGATGAATGTGAAGACGCTGGCGCTCGGCCGGAGACAGGCCACGCAGGTGTTCTTCTAGCAGAGGAGCTTGGCCGACGAGGACCAGCTGGAGGGAAGCATATTCGGCCAGAAAGGAAATACAGGCCGGAACAATGCAGTGGGGACCGTAGTCCCCACCCATTGCATCAATCGCGATGATTGGTGCGGACAAAGATTACTCGTCAGAGCCTTTGTCTACGACCTTGCGGCCGCGATAGAAACCGTCCGGGGAGACGTGGTGGCGCAGGTGAACTTCACCGGTGCTCTTTTCCACGGACAGAGCGTTCGCGTCCAGGGCATCGTGCGAACGACGCATGTCACGAGCGGAACGGGATTTTTTGTTCTGCTGAACAGCCATGATTGATTAACTCCTAAACGTTTGGGTCACGCTTCAACTGCGCCAGTACGCTGAACGGATTGGGCCGTTCTTCGACGTTCTCGCTCGGTTCGGGCGCTGTAGCGTATCCCACCGGCTGCTGGCAATCCTCAGGGTCATGGACCGGCACGATGGGCAAGGCGAGCAGCAACTCGTCCTCGGCCAGCGAGGTCAGGTCGATGGGGTCATCCCCCACCTCCAATGCATCGTAGCCACTGGGCAGATCATCGATCGACTTGCCTTCCGGAATGATGACGTAATCGTACGCACCACCCACATGGAAGTTGGCCGGCTCGAGACAGCGTTGGCATACCATGCTCACCTCGGCGTCGAGTTCGACGTGCATGACCGCCAGCTTCTGCTGATCACGGAAGAAGGAAAACTTCGCGTGAATCTTGCCATCACTGCTGGTCAGTTGCTCGTTGAGACGTGGCATCTTGGCGATCGGCAGCTCACCTTCGAGGGTGGCGGCGCGCTCTACCAATTTGCGCGGATCAACGTGAGGTGGTATCGGTCCATTCAACATAAGCGCGCCATTATAGGGATGCACCCGAAGCTGTCAAAGGAAATTAGCCATAAACCGCTGTATGGACAGACCTTTTCGCTAGAATCGCGGCGACGCACCGAAGGAGTTATCCATGCTACCCCTGATCCTGGCTTCCAGCTCGCCCTATCGCCGCGAACTGCTGCAGCGCCTGCGCCTGCCGTTCGAATGCGCCAGCCCCGACGTCGACGAAACACCGCTGCCGGGCGAAAGCGCCGAGCAACTGGTGCGCCGGCTGGCGGAAAGCAAGGCGCGCACTCTCGCCCAGCGATATCCCAACCACCTGATCATCGGCTCGGACCAGGCCGCCGTAAATGGCAGCAGGATACTCGGCAAGCCCCACACCATCGAACGCGCCACCGAACAACTGAAAGACGCCAGCGGCAAGAGCGTGAGCTTCCTCACCGGCCTCTGCCTGCTGAACAGCCAGAGCGGTGAGGCGCAGGTCGACTGCGTGCCCTTCACCGTGCACTTCCGCGACCTTGACGAAGCGCGCATCCGCCGCTACCTCGAGATCGAGCAACCTTTCGACTGCGCCGGCAGCTTCAAGGCCGAAGGCCTGGGCGTCAGCCTGTTCCGCGCCACCGAAGGCGAGGACGCCACCAGCCTGATCGGCTTGCCGCTGATCCGCCTGGTGAACATGCTGCTCGCCGAACAGGTACCCGTGCCCTGAAAAAGAAGGCCTGACCCGCAAGACGGAAACAAAAAGGCCCGGCAATCGCCAGGCCTTTTCCTTCCTTATATAAGGAAGAACACTCAGCGCAGCGCTGGCCCCTGGAAGCCCATCCACATGGCCATGCGCTCGGCGACACTGGCACCAAGCTTCTTGGTGAAACGATCAAAGGCGGTTTCCTGGACCGTGTAGTCCACGATTTCCTTCTCCTTGATGACTTCGCGCGCCACGTAGCTTGAGCTGCCCAGGCCATCGATCAGCCCCAACTGCAGCGCCTGCTCACCGGACCAGATGAGGCCGGAGAACAGCTCCGGGTGCTCCTTGTCCTTCAGGCGGTCGCCACGACCTTTCTTCACGCTATCGATGAACTGCTTGTGCGTAACGTCCAGCACCTGTTGCCAGAAGGCGGTTTCATCCGCTTTCGGCGGCTGGAATGGATCGAGGAAGGCCTTGTGCTCACCGGAGGTATAGATTCGACGATCCACACCCAGCTTCTCCATGGTGCCGACAAAGCCGAAAGTGGCCGCCGTCACGCCAATGGAACCGACCAGGCTGGCCTTGTCCGCGTAGATCTGATCGGCAGCACTGGCAATGTAGTAAGCACCGGACGCCCCCAGATCACTGATGACGGCGTAGACCTTGATATCCGGATGCTCACCACGCAGGCGCTTGATTTCATCGTAGATATAGCCGGACTGTACCGGGCTGCCGCCCGGGCTATTGATGCGCAGGACGATGCCCTTGGTGCCGGCATCCTCGAACGCCGAGCGCAGCGCGCCAACGATGTTGTCGGCACTGGCCGCCTCGTTGTCGGCGATCATGCCTTTCACCTCGATCAGCGCGGTATGGCTGGCGCTGCGCGAGGCGGACTTGGACAGGCCACTGAAGGGACTGAACAATGCCAGCGCGCCAAACAGGTAGACAAAAGTCAGCAACTTGAAAAAGATGCCCCAGCGGCGCGACCGGCGCTGCTCCTGGACACCAGCCAGCACAGCCTTCTCCAGCAGCTTCCAGCTCTTGTCGTCGCCCGCCGCGGTTTGTGCAGCCTTGCTATCGTCCGCCTTCCATTCATCCGACATCAGTTGCCTACCTCGAGCACTGGTTTGACCGAGCGCCCGGCGAGCCAGGCGCGCAATTCATTGAAATGATTCACTTCCAGCGCCGGAGCATACTCCCGAAGGACCTCCAGCGACTGAGCACCATAGCCCACCGCCACCGAATCCATGCCGGCTCGGCGCGCCATTTCCAGATCGAAAGGCGAATCGCCCACCATCAGCGCGTCGCGGGCATCGACCCGGCAATGCTCGAGAATCTCATGCAGCATGCGCGGATCCGGCTTGCTCGCCGACTCGTCGGCGGCGCGGGTGATATCGAAGAAGTCCGTCCACCCCTGCCCCGCCAGCACGCGATCCAGCCCACGGCGGTTCTTGCCAGTGGCGACCGCCAACTGGTAGCCCGAGCCCCGAAACTCAGCCATTGCCTCGGCCACACCGGGGAACAACGGCGACGGCCGCACTTCCAGGCTCAAATAGTGATCGCCGTAGTCCCGGCGGAAACGATCCAGCGGCTCGCCTTCTTCGACTTCGGGATACAGGGTCTGAATAGCCTCCGGCAGCCCAAGACCGATAATGCCCTTGATCGCCTCCTCGCTACGCGCCGGGAGACCGGAACCGACTGCCGCCACCCGCATCGCCTCGACGATACGACCGATGGAGTCCACCAGCGTGCCATCCCAATCGAAGATCAGCAGGGAATACTCACGCATCCAGGCGCTCCACGGTACGCTGCCAGATATCGTCCACCGGCGCCTCCAGCTCCAGCACCGAACCGTCGGGCATCGGCACTCGCAGGAACGCGGAATGCAGGAACAGGCGCTTGCCGCCCAACTCGCGGATCTCGCGGGAGAAATCCTCGTCGCCGTACTTGGGGTCGCCGGCAATGGAATGACCGGCATGTTTGGCATGCACGCGGATCTGGTGGGTGCGACCGGTAATCGGGCGCGCCTCCACCAAGGTGGCAAAGTCGCCGAAGCGGCGCAGCACCTTGAACTCGGTCAGCGCCTCCTTGCCCTCGGGATTCACTTCCACCACGCGCTCGCCGGAGCGCAGGTTGTTCTTCAGCAGCGGCACGGCAATCTGCTTCTTCGCCGCCGGCCAGTTGCCGCGCACCAGGGCGTGGTAGCGCTTGTCCACGATGCGCTCGCCGCGCAGGGCGTCGTGCAGGTGACGCAGCATGCTGCGCTTCTTGGCGATCATCAGCAGGCCGGACGTATCACGATCCAGGCGATGCACCAGTTCCAGGTCCTTGCACTCCGGGCGCAGTTGACGGAACGCCTCGATGACCCCGTAGTTCAGCCCACTGCCGCCGTGCACGGCGATACCGGTGGGCTTGTTCACCACGATCAGCGCCTTGTCTTCGAAGACGATGGCAGCCTCCAGGCGCTCGAGCAGCCCCTGCGCCAGCGGCACCGGCTCGTCGCGCTCAGCCAGGCGCAGCGGCGGGACGCGTATCACGTCACCCGCCTGCAGCTTGTACTCGGGCTTGATCCTGCCCTTGTTGACCCGCACCTCACCCTTGCGAAGGATGCGGTAGATCAGGGTCTTGGGCACGCCCTTGAGCTGGGTGCGGAGGAAATTGTCGATTCGTTGGCCGGCATACTCCGGCGCGACTTCAAGCAGCTGGACGCCGGAAGTCGGAGGGGCGGGATTAGTCATCCGAATATAATAACAATTTTTCATTCAATTGAAGCACTTAATCATTGCTGCTATATTCGGGAGGCCGCCAAAAGTGGCCAGGCCTGCGGATGATCGCGTAATCGCCATCCCCAACCGCCTGCAAACACATTGAAAGGACACCAGGCAGTCCCCAGAAGCGTTGCAACGGCCCGAGCGATTCTCCCGCCGACAGCGCCTCGAAACCCAGGCCTTGAGACATGACCACGGCAACCAAGGTCGCCGTGATAAAAGCCAACCCCGCTCCCGGATTCAGCGAGTGGCACCCGGCTCTTAGGGAAATGTGCAGGGCGGAGATGCACAACTGTCGGATTGCGTTGCGTTCATGCCTTGAACGCATGCCTTGAACGTAGACGCACTTATCGTCCGCATCTGACAGTCAATTCCTCCTCCTGATGAGTGCTTGTTCTTACACAACAAGCAGGAAACGTAGTCGCGGCACAGCAGTTCTATCCTGCTGCCGCTGGACACGGGAATGGTCCGCCATTCCTGAGTACGTGCCTTAGCACCGACCGTGAGAGTCGTGTGTGCCGATCGCCGTTTCCGGTGGCCCCGGAAACCATTGGTACTACATGAAAAGAATGCTGATCAACGCGACTCAACCCGAAGAGTTGCGTGTAGCGCTGGTAGACGGCCAACGCCTGTTCGACCTGGACATCGAGTCCGGCGCGCGCGAACAGAAGAAGGCCAACATCTACAAAGGCCGCATTACCCGCATCGAGCCGAGCCTCGAGGCCGCATTCGTCGACTTCGGCGCCGAACGCCACGGCTTCCTCCCCCTCAAAGAAATCTCCCGCGAATACTTCAAGAAGAACCCCGAAGGCCGCATCAACATCAAGGACGTCCTGAGCGAAGGCCAGGAAGTCATCGTCCAGGTCGAGAAAGAAGAGCGTGGCAACAAGGGCGCCGCCCTGACCACCTTCATCAGCCTCGCCGGCCGCTACCTGGTGCTCATGCCCAACAACCCGCGCGCTGGCGGCATCTCCCGCCGCATCGAGGGTGAAGAGCGCAACGAACTGCGCGAAGCCCTGAACGGCCTCACCGTTCCCGGCGACATGGGTCTGATCGTCCGCACCGCGGGTCTGGGCCGCAGTTCCGAAGAGCTGCAATGGGACCTGGACTACCTGCTGCAACTGTGGGGCGCCATCAAGGAAGCCTCCGGCGAGCGCAGCGGCCCGTTCCTGATCTACCAGGAAAGCAACGTCATCATCCGCGCCATCCGCGACTACCTGCGCCAGGACATCGGCGAAGTGCTGATCGACAGCCTCGACGCCCAGGAAGAGGCCCTGAACTTCATCCAGCAGGTCATGCCGCAGTACGCGAGCAAGGTGAAGCTGTACCAGGACAGCGTTCCACTGTTCAACCGCTTCCAGATCGAGAGCCAGATCGAAACCGCCTTCCAGCGCGAAGTGAAGCTGCCCTCGGGTGGCTCCATCGTCATCGATCCGACTGAAGCCCTGGTGTCCATCGACATCAACTCGGCGCGCGCCACCAAGGGCGGCGACATCGAGGAAACCGCCCTGCAGACCAACCTGGAAGCGGCCGAGGAAATCGCCCGCCAACTGCGTCTGCGTGACATCGGCGGCCTGATCGTCATCGACTTCATCGACATGACCCCGGCGAAGAACCAGCGCGCCGTGGAAGAACGCGTCCGCGAAGCCCTGGAAGCCGACCGTGCCCGCGTCCAGGTCGGCCGCATCTCGCGCTTCGGCCTGCTGGAAATGTCCCGTCAGCGCCTGCGTCCGTCCCTGGGCGAGACCAGCGGCATCGTCTGCCCGCGTTGCAACGGCCAGGGCATCATCCGCGACGTCGAGTCCCTGTCGCTGGCCATCCTGCGCCTGATCGAGGAAGAAGCCCTGAAGGACCGCACCGCCGAAGTTCGTGCGCGCGTGCCGTTCCAGGTTGCCGCCTTCCTGCTCAACGAGAAGCGCAACGCCATCACCAAGATCGAGCTGCGTACCCGTGCACGCATCTTCATCCTGCCGGACGACCACCTGGAAACGCCGCACTTCGAAGTCCAGCGCCTGCGCGACGACAATCCCGAACTGCTGTCCGGCCACGCCAGCTACGAGATGGCCCCGGAAGAGCACGAGGAAGTCCAGCCGGTCAGCGCCACCCGCACCCTGGTTCGCCAGGAAGCCGCGGTGAAGACCGTTTCCCCGCAGACCCCTGCCCCGCAGCAGACCGCTGCCGCAGCGCCGGTTGTCGAAGCCACCAAACCCATGCCTGAGCCGAGCCTGTTCCAGGGCCTGGTGAAGTCGCTGGTGGGCCTGTTCGCCGGCAGCAAGCCGGTGCCGACCCCGGTGGCCGCCGAGAAACCGGCTACCGAGCGCAGCGAAGGCCAGGGCGAGCGTCGCAACGGCCGCCAGCAGAATCGTCGCCGCGACGGTCGTGACGGCGGTCGCCGTGACGACGAGCGCAAAGAACGCGGTCGTCGCGAAGAGCGCGGCGAGCGCGCCGAACGCCCGGCCCGCGAAGAGCGCCAGCCGCGCGAAGAGCGTGCAGAACGTCAGCCCCGCGAAGAGCGTCAACCGCGCGAAGAGCGTGCCGAGCGCCAGCCGCGCGAGGAGCGCCAGCCGCGTGAAGAGCGCGCCGAACGTCAGCCCCGCGAAGAACGCCAGCCGCGTGAAGAACGCGCCGAGCGTCAACCGCGTGAGGAACGCCAGCCGCGCGAAGAGCGCCAGCCTCGTGGCGAGCGCGCCGAGCGTCAGCCCCGTGAAGAGCGTCAACCGCGTGAAGACCGTCAGGCTCGCGATGCTGCCGCCCTTGAGGCCGAAGAGCTGCCGAACGAGGAGCTGCTGGAGCAACAGGACGACGAAGGTTCGGATGACGAGCGTCCGCGTCGCCGCTCCCGCGGCCAGCGCCGCCGCAGCAACCGCCGCGAGCGCCAGCGTGAAGCCGGCGTGGATGGTGTTGAAGGTGAAGCGACTGGCGCCGAAGGCACCGCCGAGCAGGCTGCTTCCGACACTCCGTCGCCCGCTGCCATGGTCGCTGCCGCTGCTACCGCCGTTGCCGTAGCCGAAGCTGCTGGCGAGCAGGAGCAACCGGCTGTCGAAGCCCAGGTCGAGACCGTTGCGGTCGAGTCCGGCGTCGTCGAGGCCGTTCGCACCGAGAGCGCCCTGGAGCAGACCATCGAGTTCCTGGCCAAGCCCGCCGAACAGGCTGCCGAGCCGGTCGAAGCCGCCCACGAAACCGTTGAAGTGGTGGCTACCGAGCCTACCATTGCGGAAGAAGCGCCGACCCCGGCTGCTGAAGCCGTGATCGAAGCCATCGCCCAACTGGTCGAAGAGCCCAAGGCAGAAGCGCCGGCCGCTGCCGAAGAAGCCCCGGCAGCTGCTCCGGCGCCCGCCGAAGAAGCCGCCTCGGCCGTTCCGGCCAACGCTACCGGCCGAGCCTCCAATGACCCGCGCGAGCGCCGTCGTCAGGAGCGCCTGGCCCGCGAAGCCGCCGCTGCTGCAGCTGCTGCCCCGCAGGTCGAGCAGGCTCCGGTTGTCGAAGCGGTGATCGAGGAAGCTGCCGTCGTCGAAGCTGAAGTCGCGGCCGAACCGGCTGCCGACATCACAGCAGAGACCGTTGTGGCCGAAGCGGTGAGTGAAGCCGAAGCCCAATCCGTGGAGCAGGCCGAACCGGCTGCCGAACAGGTTGAAGGCGACAAAGCCGAGAAGACCGAGGAAGAAGGCACCGTGGTTGAGAAACACCACAGCTGATAGCTTCCGAGCATGAAAAAGGGGATGCCTAGGCATCCCCTTTTTTATTGCCCGCAATGCGATAACCTCCCCTTTTCGCCGTAGCAGACTCCGTCCGCGATTGGCTCGCCATCGCGCCGATATCGCGGACAAACCTGCTCCTACGTTCAGCCTGACTCAGCAGCTAGGGACCGTCCGCGAGCAAGCTCGCTCCTACAAAGCCCCGCCCTGATTTGCGCTGGTGAGCAGGCACAAAAAAGGGATGCCGAAGCATCCCTTTTTCCATCTGAAGCAACCTCAGTAGAGATTCGGCTCCATCTCCAGCTCCACGCCAAAGCGCTGCTGGATGTCATCCCGGATACGCAGCGCCAGATCATGCAACTGCGACCCGGTAGCGCCACCGTAGTTGACCAGGACCAGCGCCTGCTGCGCGTGGACACCAGCAGCACCCTCGCGGAAGCCCTTCCAGCCAGCCTTGTCGATCAGCCAGCCAGCAGCCAGCTTGCTCTGGCCGTCACCCTGCGGGTAGGCCACCAGGTCGCTGTAGCGCTGACGCAGCGCCACTGCCTGATCCGCGGACACTACCGGATTCTTGAAGAAGCTGCCGGCATTGCCCAGCACAGCAGGGTCCGGGAGCTTTTCGCGACGAATCGCGCAGATCACCCGCGAGACGTCGGCCGCCGTCGGTTCGGTCACGCCCTCCTCCGCCAGGCGCTGGCGCACAGGACCGTAGTCCAGGTGCAGTTTTGCCACACGGCTCAAGGCGAAGCGCACACGCAGGATCAGCCAGCGACCGGGCTCGCGCTTGAAGCGACTTTCCCGGTAGGCGAAGGCGCAGTCCTCCAGGTCGAACTCGCGCAGCTCGCCCGTCTGGCGGTCCAGCGCGGTCAGGCCGGCGAACACATCCTTGAGCTCCACCCCATAGGCGCCGATGTTCTGCATGGGCGCAGCGCCCACGGTACCCGGAATCAGGCTGAGGTTTTCCAGCCCAGCGAAGCCCTGGGACAGGGTCCAGCGCACGAAGCCGTCCCACACCTCGCCGGCCTCTGCCTCGACCACCACCCGCTCGCCATCATCACTGAGGACGCGAACGCCGCGGGAAGCCATGCGCAGCGCCAGCGCCTCGACGTCACGGGTCAGCAGCAGGTTGCTGCCGCCACCGATGACCATCAACGGCAGCCCCTTCCGCACCGCCGCAGCAATGCCTTCGCGCACCTCGGCGTCGTCATGGGCCTGGGCAAACCAGCGTGCCGCGACATCGACGCCGAAGGTGTTGTAGGGCTTGAGGGAAATGCGTTCTTGCAGTTGCAGCGTCACAGTCGCCCCTTCACTTCCGTCAGCAGGCCGTCGCAGGCCCTTTCCACCAGGTCCAACACCTGCTCGAAACCATCCTCGCCGCCATAGTACGGATCGGGGACTTCGTCGATTTCCAGCTCGTAGCGAGCCAGGAACAGGTCCAATTCGGCCTTGCCGCTGCTGCCGCGCAATCGCTTCAGGTCACGCAGGTTGGCGTTGTCCATGGCCAGGACCAGGTCGTAGCGGGAGAAATCCGCCGCACTGACCTGTCGTGCCCGCAGGCTCGACAGGTCATAACCACGGCGCAGCGCCGCGGCACGGGTGCGCGCATCCGGCGCCTTGCCGACATGCCAGTCACCAGTACCGGCCGAATCGATCTCCACCCGATCCTCAAGGCCCGCCTCGCGGACCTTGTGGCGGAACACGCCTTCGGCGGTGGGAGAGCGGCAGATATTGCCCAGGCAGACGAACAGGACCTTCATCAGGCCCCCAGGATGCGCCGCACGCGCTCCAGGTCTTCCGGGGTATCGACGCCGGCCTGCGGCGCTTCCAGGGCGTCCGCCACATGGATGCGCACGCCATGCCAGAGCGCCCGCAGCTGTTCCAGGCATTCGGTGTCCTCGAGCCAGCACGGACCCCAGGCCACGAAATCACGCAGGAAGCGCGCGCGATAGGCGTAGATGCCGATGTGGCGGCGGTAGGGCACGTTGGCCGGCAGCGATTCGCGATCCACGGCGAAGGCATCGCGCGCCCAGGGCAGCGTGGCGCGGCTGAAGGTCAGGGCCAGGCCGTTCTTGTCGCTGACCACCTTGACGATGTTCGGGTTGAACAGCGCGGCCGGATCATGGATTTCCTCGCACAGGGTGGCGATGCCCGCTTCCGGGTGTGCCGCAAGATTGGCGGCCACCTGGTCGATGATCGACGGCGGCACCAGCGGCTCGTCGCCCTGCACGTTGACTACGATGGCGTCGTCGGCCAGGCCCAGCGCATCGGCCACTTCCGCCAGGCGGTCGGTGCCGGAGTTGTGGTCGGCGCGGGTCAGCACCACCTGGGCACCGAAGCCTTGGCAGGCATCGAAGATGCGCTGGTCGTCGGTGGCGACCACCACCTGGGTGGCAGAACTTTTGCCGGCCTGTGCCCAGACGTGCTGGATCATGGGTTTGCCGGCGATGTCCTGCAGTGGTTTGCCGGGCAGGCGGGTGGAGGCGTAGCGGGCGGGAATGACGACGGTGTAGGCCTGGCTCATGGGATTACTTGTCCAGACGCTCGTCGACGTTCAGGGTACGCGCCTCGCCTTCGAGCATCACCGGGATGCCGTCGCGCACCGGGTAGGCCAGGCCGTCGGCCTTGCAGATCAGCTCGGACTTGTCGTCGGTGAGCTTGAGCGGGCCCTTGCACAGCGGACAGGCGAGGATATCGAGGAGTTTCGGGTCCATGGTGCGTTCCTTGAGCTTGAAAGGATTGAAAGCTGGCAGCGCAGGTTACGACGGCGGATCAGCGGGCGACCAGGCGCTCGAGCTGGGCGTCGAACCAGGCGACGAAGGCCGGCGAGGGCTGCGCTTCGACGGCGAGGTACCACCAGTCGGGCGCGGCGAAGGACCGGCATTTCACCGCATCCTTCTCGGTCATGACCAGCGGCAGTTCCGGCGTGAAGCGCAGCTGCTCGGCGGTAAAGGCCGCATGGTCGGGGAAGGGATGCGGAATCGGCCGCCAGTTTAGCGCCTCGAGCGTCGTGAAGAAACGCCGCGGGTTGCCGATGCCGGCCAGGGCATGGAGTGCCTGACCGGCGGGGAAATGCTCGACGCCACGGCGTTCGCCGCTGGCCAGGTTGATCAAGGCTGATGGTTGCAGGGTGAAGGAGAACGCCCCGGGCGGATCGCTGGGCGCGCCGTTGTACAGCACGGCGTCGACTTCACCCAGGCGCTCGACCGGCTCGCGCAGCGGCCCGGCGGGCAGGCAATGGCCGTTGCCGAGGCCGCGCGCAGCGTCGATCAGCACCAGTTCCAGGTCACGGGCCAGGCGGTAATGCTGCAGGCCGTCATCGCAGAGGATCAGGTCCAGCGGTTCTTCGGCCAACAGTGCGCGCACTGCGCTGGAGCGATCCGGGTCGATCATCAGCGGCACGCCGCAACGGCGCACTATCATCAGCGGCTCGTCGCCCGCTTCCGCCGCCGATTGCTCGGCGCGCACGCGCCAGGGCGTCTGCGGCGGCTTGGCGCCATAGCCACGGCTGACCACGCCGACCTTCAGCCCGCGGGCGCGGCACTGCTCGATCAGCCAGAGGATCATCGGCGTCTTGCCGGTGCCGCCGACGGTGATGTTGCCGACCACGATGATCGGCACCGGCGCGCGATAGGCCGGCTTGGCGCCGGAGAGGAAGTCCTGCCGGCGGCCTTGGGCTACTCGCCGGTAGAGGAGTTCGAGCGGTCTGAGCAGGGCAAGGGCCGGGTGGCCCTTGTACCAGGCGTCGAGCAGGCGATCGGAGAACGCCATCACGGGCTCTTCTTGTCCGCCCGGGACTCGATGGTGGTGATGCGCAGGTGGGTGAAGCCCAGCTTGCCGGCGGCATCCATCGCGGTGACCACGGACTGGTAGTCCACCTTGCCATCGGCGGTGATCACTACCGGCAGGCTGTTGTCGCCGGCGGATTCGCGCTGCATGGCGTTCATCAGGTTTTCCAGGTCGTCGCGCGCCAGGCTCTGGCCGTTGAGCGCGTAGTGACCCTCGACGCTGATGGAGATTTCCAGCTGCTTGATCTCGGTGGCTTCGGGCGGCGTGCCGCTGACCGCCTCGGGCAGTTCAACCTTGAGCTGCGACGGCTTGGTGAACGAGGTGGCGACCACGAAGAACAGCAGCAGCACGAAGATCACGTCGATCAGCGACGCCAGGTTGATGAAGACGTCCTCGCGGGCCGCTCCGCCCGCTCTGCGGCGGAATTTCACGCTTTGCCTTCCTCGACGAAGTCGACTTCGCGGTCGCCCTGGGTCACTTCCACCAGCTTGATGGCTTCCTGCTCCATGGCGATGACCAGCTCATCGACGCGGCGCAGCAGGTAACGATGGAAGAATACTGCGGGGATCGCCACGATCAGGCCGGCCGCGGTGGTGATCAGGGCCTTGGAGATGCCGCCGGCGAGCATCGGCGCGTTGGCCATGCCATCGCCCATGAAGGCGCTGAAGATCTGGATCATGCCGAACACCGTGCCCAGCAGGCCGAGCAGCGGCGCCATGGCGGCGATGGTGCCCAGGGCGTTGAGGTAGCGCTCCAGCTCGTGGATCACGCGGGAAGCGGCTTCCTCGATGCACTCCTTCATGATTTCGCGGCCGTGCTTGGAGTTGGCCAGGCCGGCGGCGAGGATTTCACCCAGCGGGGAGGATGCGCGCAGGTCCTTGAGGGCCTGGCTGTTCATCTTCCTGTCCTTGATCTGCTTCCATACCTGGCCGAGCAACTGCGGCGGGGCCACGCGACTCAAGCGCAAGGTCCAGAGACGTTCGGCGACGATCGCCATGGCAGCGACGGAGCTCAGCAAGATCGGCAGCATCATCCAGCCGCCAGCTTTGACCAGTTCCCACACAGTGGTGAATCCCCTGAAAAAAAGTGGCGCCACTCTAGCACAGGGGCCGTGACGAGCCGACCGCCCCAGGGTCAATTTTCCTGCCAGAAATGTGCGCCTTCCCGCACTCCCCCAAGCTCGCCATGGGCACCTAGGGTCAGGACTAGCGCGCCCTCCTCCGCCGTATCCTGAATCCGTATGCCCAGCGTACGGAAGCGCTCGACGACCGACGGGTGCGGATGGCCGTAGGGGTTATTGGCACCGCGCGAGATGATCGCGGTGGATGGACGGATCGCCCGCAGGAAGGCCGGCCCGGAGGAACTACGGCTGCCGTGGTGCCCGGCCAGCAACCAATCGATGCGCTCGGCCGGATGCGCCGCCAGCCAGGCCAGTTCGGCAGATTGTGGCAGGTCGCCAGTGAGCAGGATGCGCTCGCCATTGGCCTCGACTTCCAGCGCGCACGAGCGGTCGTTGCTTTCCCTGGCGCCTGCCCACGTCCAGCTGGACAGGCGTACGTCATCAACCCTCCATTCCTCGATTCGACAGGGGCTTGCCTGCAACTCTGGCGCCAGTCTTTCCGGCTCGCCACTGATAACCTGCGCAGGCCGGAGTGAATGCTTCACCGCCAACGCACCGCCGGCATGGTCATTGTCCGCATGGCTGAGCATCAGCAGATTGAGCTTGCCGACGCCAAGACTCCGCAAGGTCGGCACCACCACCCGCTCGCCGATATCGAAATCTCCGTTGCGCGCACCAGTGTCGTAGAGCCAGCTCTGACTGCGGGTACGGATCAGCACCGAAAGCCCCTGCCCCACGTCCAGTACGCGGATCTCGGCCATGCCCGGCGCGGGCAGCGGAATGCTCGGCCAGAACACCGGCAGGAACATCGCCAGCCCGAGCGAGCGCAGCGGTACTCCCGCCGGCGCCAGCAGCAGGAGCGCACCGAGCATCGCCAGTATCAGCGTCCAGGTTGGCGCCGCCACCGGCTGCCAGGCGGGCGCCAGCTCGGCCATCCATCCGAGCAGACGAAACAGTATTTCCAGCAGGCCGCCGGACACCCAGAGCAGCAACTCCCCCACGCCGG
Organism: Pseudomonas sp. AU12215; assembly: GCF_001675465.2. Classification (NCBI taxonomy): domain Bacteria; kingdom Pseudomonadati; phylum Pseudomonadota; class Gammaproteobacteria; order Pseudomonadales; family Pseudomonadaceae; genus Pseudomonas; species Pseudomonas sp. AU12215. Next base: position 79,848 of record NZ_MACM02000049.1, on the reverse strand, counting down.
GAACCCCCAGCGCCAGACTGCCCAACAGAGCGAGCGGAACCACGACCAGCTCCACCCAGGGCACCGCAATCAGGTTGGCGGCGACACCGGAAATGCTCAGCGGCAGGCCCAGCGCGATGGACGCCGGCAACAACCCGATCGCCATCAGCCACTGCGCACGCAGCCAGGTGCGCCAGGCCGTCCAGCGCCCCAGGCGGCCGGAGAAGCCGAAGATCAGCAAAGCCACCGCCGCGTAGGACAACCAGAACCCCGGCAGCAACACCACCAAGGGCTCAGCCACCAGCACGGCTAGCAAAGCGCCCAGCAGCGGCGTCCACAATCCCCGATGGCGATAGCGCAAACGCCACAGCAGGACGATGGAGACCATCACGCACGCGCGCTGCAACGGCACCTCGAAGCCCGCCATCAGGCTGTAGGCCCAGGCACCGCTGGCAGCCAGCAGGCAGGCGCAGGGCAACCAGGGCAGACGGGATGGCCAGCAGCCCAGGCGCGCCAGCCCCGCCACGACGGCGTAGAGCAGGCCCGCCAGCAGGGAAATGTGTGAGCCGGAAATCACCATCAGGTGCAGGGTTCCGGTGTCCTGCAGGACCTGCCAGTCCGCCGTGGTCAACCCGGAAGCGTCGCCCAGCACCAGCGCGGCAAGCGCACCAGAGCGCCCCTGGGCGTCCACTGCCAGCAGGCGTTGCCTCCAGGCTTCGCGCCAGGCGCGCGGGCCGCTGGAAGCCTCCAGGCGCTGCCCGTCCTTCACGCTGCCGGTGGCGCCGATGCGCTGGGCAGTGAGCCAGGCCTCGTAATCGAAGCCCACGCCGTTGACCATGCCGTGGGGACGCTTGAGCTTCACTGCCAACCGCCAGCGCTCGCCACCTTCTACCGGCGGCCCGCCGAACCAGGACAGGCGCAGTGTTGCCGGAACCTGCGCGCGCGGGCTGGAAGCCTCGGAGAGCACGAAGCGCACTGAAGGCCCCGAACGATCCGGCAAGCCCTCTACCCTGCCCTCCAGCCACAGCGTGCGGCCGTCCAGCTCCGGCGCCAGCCGGTCATCCAGCGCCCACTGGGCCGATTGGCAGGCCCAGGCGAAGCCGAGCAGGAACAGCCCGACGAAGTAGCCGCGAGTGAACAACAGAGGCAAAGCGCACAGTGCGAGAAGCAGCAGCACCCAACCAGATGGCAGCGCCGGCAGCCAGCGCAGCGCCAGCAGTCCCAGGGCCACAGCGAACATCCCTGCAAGTGGCAACGACTTTATCCCCCAGCGCCACCGAGGCCTCGCACGACTACCGATCCGACAGGCCGACGGCGGTTACACACGGACATAGTTGGCAACGAATGACTGTCACCTAGCTAGGCATAATGTCGCGTCGTCCGTCTGCCAGAGATTTCCTTCATGCCGCGCCGAATCTTCAAGCGCTACATGCCGGATCCGGAGAGCATCAGGAACCACAAGGGCCTGCGCTTTCTCGGACCGCTGATCCAGTCGCCCAACCTCTGGCACCTGAATCGCCGCTCCGTGTCCCGCGCCATGGGCATGGGGCTGTTCGCCGCGTTCATCCCGATCCCGCTGCAGATGCTGCTGGCCGCCTCGTTGGCCGTGTGGGTACGGGCCAACCTGCCGATCTCGGTCGGGCTGGTCTGGCTGACCAACCCGATCACCATGCCGCCGGTGTTCTACTGCACCTACAAGATGGGCGCCTGGGTCATGGGCATCCCCGCGCGCGCCCTGCCCGAGCACCTGACCTGGGAATGGATCAGCGGCGAGTTGTCGCTGCTCTGGCAGCCCTTCCTGCTGGGCTCGGTGATCTGCGGCATCCTGGTCGGCCTTCTCGGTTACCTGCTCACCGAGGGGTACTGGCGCTGGTGGATCGGCCGTAGCTGGCGGCGGCGCCGGGCGCTGCGGAATCTGCAGCAAGGACTTTAGGCACTTCCTTGCAGGAGCGAGCCTGCTCGCGAACCGCCCAAGCCCCGGAGCCGTCGACAGGTTTGTTCGCGAGCAAGCTCACCTCCTAGGGTGATCCCTGAAACGAAAAAGCCGCCCCGAGGGGCGGCTTTTTCGTGGGCCGGTGAATCACTCGTAACGCAGCGATTCCGCCGGCTGGGTCGAGGCCGCGCGCCAGGCCGGGTACAGCGTGGCGAGGAAGCTCATCGACAGCGCGGCGACGCAGATCAGGACGATATCGCTGATCTGCGGGTCGGACGGCAGGTAGTTGATGAAGTAGATGTCCGAATTGAACACGTGGGTGCCGGCGATGCGCTCCAGGGTCGAGACAATGGCGGTGACGTTGTACGCCGCCAGCACGCCCAGCACGCAGCCGATGACGGTACCGATCAGGCCGATCACCGTGCCCTGCACCATGAAGATCGCCATGATCTGCTTCGGCGTGGCGCCCAGGGTGCGCAGGATGGCGATATCCGCGCGCTTGTCGGCCACCACCATGATCAGTGTGGCGATGATGTTGAAGGCGGCGACCGCAACGATCAGCAACAGCAGTAGGCCGATCATGGTCTTTTCCATCTTCATCGCGCTGAACAGGCTGCCCTGGGTGTGGGTCCAGTCCACCGAGCGGTAGCCGTCGCCCAGTTGCTTGGCGATGGCCGCACCGACTTCCGGCGCCTGGAACAGGTCTTTCAGGGCGATGCGCACGCTCTGTACCTGGCCCGGTTGCCAGCGCAGCAGGCTGGCGGCGTCGTCCACATGGATCAGCGCCAGGGTGCTGTCCAACTCGGCGCCGACCTTGAAGATACCGACCACGTTCAGGCGCTGCATGCGCGGGGTGATTCCGCCGGGCGCCGTGCTCGGCTCCGGCACGATCAGCAGCAGGCTGTCGCCGACATTGACGTGGAAGCGCCGCGCGGTGATCTCGCCGATGACCACACCGAACTCGGTAGCCTTGAGGTCGTCCAGGCTGCCTCGAACCATGTGCTGGCCGATGATCGACACCTGGGTTTCCAGCGCCGGGTCGACGCCGCCCACCTCGATGGGCTGCATCATCCCCTTATAGGAGAGCATGCCGTCGACCTCGGTGTAGGGCACCGCGCCGACGATCTTCGGGTTCTGCTTCGCCACCTCGGCCACATGCTGCCAGTCATCCAGCGGACCGCTGGTCTTCTGCAACACGGCGTGGGGGACCATGCCGAGGATCCGCGAGCGCATTTCCTTCTGGAAGCCATTCATCACCGAGAGCACCACGATCATTGCCAGCACGCCCAGGGCGAGGCCGATCATCGAGGTCAGGGAAATGAACGAGATGTAGTGGTTGCGTCGCTTGGCCCGGGTGTAGCGGGTGCCGATGAAGACGGACAGGGGTCTGAACATTCCGGTATCCCTCAGGCGGCGACCAGCCGGCCCTCCTCCAGGCGCAGCACACGGTCCATCTGCTGGGCGAGGTGGGTGTCGTGGGTCACCACCAGGAAGGCGGTGCGCAGGGACTGCGACAGCTCCAGCATCAGCTCCTGGATACCGTGGGCGGTGTGCTGGTCGAGGTTGCCGGTAGGCTCGTCGAGCAGCACCAGCTTGGGCGTGTTCACCAGGGCGCGGGCGATGGCCACGCGCTGGCGCTCGCCGCCGGACAGCTCGGACGGTTTGTGGCTCAGGCGATGCCCCAGGCCCACGCGTTCCAGCAACGCCGTGGCGCGCTGACGCGCCTCGGGGATCGGCGTCTTGCCGATCAGCAGCGGCATGCAGACGTTCTCCAGCGCGGTGAACTCCGGCAGCAGGTGGTGGAACTGGTAGACGAAGCCCAGCGCGCGATTGCGCAGCAGGCCGCGCTGCTTCTCGTTGAGCGCCGACAGCTGTTCGCCGGCCAGCCAGACGCTGCCGGTGCTGGGCGTATCGAGGCCGCCGAGCATGTTCAGCAGGGTACTCTTGCCCGAGCCGGAGCTACCGACGATGGCCACGCGCTCGCCGGGCAGCAGTTCCAGTTGCACGTTGGACAGCACTTCGACCGACTGCGGGCCTTCCTCGTAACGCTTGCCGAGGTCGCGGCAGCTCAGGACGGCCTGATCGTTGTTACTCATAACGCAATGCCTCCGCGGGCTGGGTGCGCGCCGCACGCCAGGCCGGATACAGGGTGGCGAAGAAACTCAGGATCAACGCGGCGCTGCACACCAGGATCACGTCCTCGCTCATCAGTTGCGAGGGCAGGTAATCGATGAAATAGACGTCCGCGTTGAGGAATTTGTGGCCCAGCAGCCGCTCCAGCAGAGCGATGGCCGAGCTGACGTTGAGCGCCGCGAGGATGCCCAGCACGCCGCCGATGAAGGTGCCGATGACGCCGATCACCGTGCCCTGGACCATGAAGGTCGCCATGATCTGCCCCGGCGTGGCGCCCAGGGTGCGCAGGATGGCGATGTCGGCCTTCTTGTCGGTGACGACCATCACCAGGGTGGAAATGATGTTGAACGCGGCGACCGCGACGATCAGCAGTAACAAGAGGCCGATCATCGACTTCTCCATGCGGATGGCCTGGTACAGGTTGCCGTGGCTGCGGGTCCAGTCGCGGGCGAAGTAGTCGTTGCCCTTCAGGGTGCGGGCGATTTCCCAGGCGGTGCGCGGCGCCTGGAACAGGTCGTCGAGCTTCAGGCGCAGGCCTTCGACCTGGCCTTCCTTGAGGCGGCGCATGCGCGCCGCGTCGTCGATGTGGACCATGGCGACGTAGCCGTCCAGCTCGCCGGCGCCGACGTGGAAGGTGCCAACCACGGTGAAGCGCTTCATGCGCGGGAACATGCCTGCCGGCGTGACCGAGACTTCCGGAGCGATGAAGGTGACCTTGTCGCCCAGTTTCACGCCGAGGTTCTTCGCCGCCTTGTCGCCGATCAGGATGCCGAACTCGCCGGGTTTGAGGCTCTGCAGCGACCCTTCCTGGAAGAACTGGTCGATGATCGAAACCTTGCTCTCCTCGTTCGGGTCGACGGCGTTGATCAGCACCTTCTGCACCGTGCCGCCCGAGCTGAGCAGGCCCTGCATCTGGATGAAGGGCGCGACTTCCAGCACGTTGGGGTGCTGCGTCTTGATCTGCCCGGCGATGCCTTGCCAGTCGGAAATCGGCTGGTAGGACTCGACCGTGGCGTGGGGCACCATGCCCAGCACGCGGGTACGCATCTCGTGGTCGAAGCCGTTCATCACGGAAAGCACCACGATCATCACCACCACGCCCAGCGCGAGGCCGATCATGGAGGTGAGCGAAATGAAGGATACGAAGTGGCTGCGGCGTTTGGCGCGTGTGTAGCGCGTTCCGATGTAGACGGAAAGTGGTCTGAACATGAGGGGCCGATTGAGAAGATGAAGAGTGCGTCGAGCGTCAGATCCTTCTGGCGTGCGACTTCCGTGTGGCGAGGCCGGGCAGGCGGCTTTACACTCAGACCATCACTGCCGCCGTGGGTTCGCCATGTCCACTCCAGACGCGGATAACCGCCGCGAATACTATCGTATTGAAGATACGCTCGCATTGGAATTTCGCCCGCTGCGCGAGGACGAAATCCAGTCGCAAGAAGTGCTTCAGGATGATTCCGCGCTGTTCAATCTGCTCAGCGACCTGCACCTGGCCGACTTCGAGTCGCAGCACCTGCTGCGTCATATTCACGATCGCGACCGCCCCCTGGCCAGCTATCTCAAGGTGATGAACAAGCGCATCGACCTGATCGCCCAGGCGCTCACCCAGAGCCTGCTCAGCGAGATCGGCCCGGCGCGCCGGGTGACGCTGTCCGAAGGCGGCATCAACTTCCGCGATGCCCAGCCGCTCCCGGTCGGCCAGGACCTGGCGCTGAAGATCGTCCTGCTACCCCACGGCCTGGGCCTGCTGCTGCGCGCGAAGGTCACCCACTGCCAACAGCAAGCCGAGGGCGACTACGAGATCGGCACCGAATTCGAGATGCTCGGCGACGCCCCGCGTCAGCTGCTGGCTCGTCACATCCTCCAGCGCCAGGCACTGGAGCGCCGGCAGGCCAAGGCCCGCGAAGAATGAACAAACGCATCTGCTTGCGCCACCTGCTGCTCCTGTTGAGCCTTGTCACCCCGCTGCCACTGCCGGCCGATATCCTCTCGATACCCGTGGGTGACCAGGGCGATCCGCATATCGTGCTGCCGAACCGCGGCGACAGCCAGAAGGCCGTGCTGGAACGCTTCGGCTTGCCGGACGAGGAACACCCGGCAGTGGGCAAGCCACCGATCACCCGCTGGGACTACCGCGAATTCAGCGTCTATTTCGAGAGCGGGGTGGTGGTCGATGCTGTCCGCCAGCACCGCTCGCAGTACCTCAAGGACCTTTCACCGACTCCCAAGGAGCCCCAGTGACTCTGATCTATGGCCATCGCGGCGCCAAAGGCGAAGCACCGGAAAACACCCTGAACAGCTTCCTGCACTGCCTGGAGCACGGCGTGAAGCGCTGTGAGCTGGACCTGCACCTGTCCCGCGACGGCGAGCTGATGGTCATCCACGACCCGACGCTCAAGCGCACTACCGGTCGCCGCGGCAAGGTGTCCGAGCAACTGGCGGATGACCTGGTGACCATGGACGCCCGCGAAGGCGGCCCCGGCTGGTTGCGCCCCTGCCCTATCCCGCGCCTGGCGGAGCTGTTCGAGCGTTGCGAGTTCGAACACTGGCAGCTGGAAGTGAAAAGCGCGTCGAAGGATCGTGCCAGCCGCACGGTACAGGCCATCCACCAGTTGGTGGGCCGTTTCGGTCTGCGCGACCGGATTACCGTGACATCGAGCTCGCGCACCGTGCTGCGCGCGCTGGAGGAACTGGCGCCGGACCTGTCACGCGGGCTGGTGGCCGAATACGCCTGGCTCGACCCATTGAAGGTCGCCGCGCACTACGGCTGCGATCTGCTGGCGCTGAACTGGATGCTGTGCACCCCGGAGCGCCTGCTGAAAGCGCAGAAGCAGGGGCTGCATGTGTCGGTCTGGACGGTCAACGAGCCGGCCCTGATGCGCCGGCTCGCCGATTTTGGCGTGGATAGCCTGATCACAGACTTTCCCGGTTTGGCCACTGCCACGATCGGGAATCGCTGAGCAGGTTCCCCCCGACCGGCTCAGGCCGCCGGTCGGGGTATTTCAAAAAATCCGGTTCAGGCCGTCGAACGCCGCTACGCGGTAGGCTTCGGCCATGGTCGGATAGTTGAAGGTGGTGTTGACGAAATACTTCAGGGTGTTCAGCTCACCCGGCTGGTTCATGATCGCCTGGCCGATGTGGACGATCTCCGAAGCCTGGTCGCCGAAGCAATGCACGCCGAGGATTTCCAGGGTCTCGCGGTGGAACAGAATCTTCAGCATGCCCACCGGCTCGTTGGATATCTGCGCGCGGGCCATGCCCTTGAAGAAGGCCTTGCCTACCTCGTAGGGAATCTTCGCGACCGTCAGTTCCTGCTCGTTCTTGCCGATGGAGCTGATCTCCGGAATGGTATAGATGCCGGTCGGCACGTCATTCACGAAGCGCCAGCCATCGTGCTCGACGATGTTGCCGGCGGCGGAACGGCCCTGGTCGTAAGCGGCGCTGGCCAGGCTCGGCCAGCCGATCACGTCGCCCGCGGCATAGATGTTCGAGACCGAAGTACGGTAGTTCTCGTCCGTCTCGATCTGGCCGCGGCTGTTGACCTTGATGCCGATATTCTCCAGGCCCAGGCGATCGGTGTTGCCGGTACGGCCGTTGCACCACAGCAGGGCATCCGCCTTGATCTTCTTGCCGGACTTCAGGTGCAGGATCACCCCGTTGTCCAGGCCTTCCACGCGCTCGTATTCCTCGTTGTGACGGATCAGCACGTTGTTGTTGCGCAGGTGATAGCTCAGCGCATCGGAGATCTCGTCGTCGAGGAAGCTCAGCAACTGGTCGCGGGTGTCGATCAGGTCAACCAGCACGCCCAGGCCACTGAAGATCGAGGCGTACTCGCAGCCGATCACGCCGGCTCCGTAGATGATCAGGCGGCGCGGGGTGTGGCTCAGCGAGAGGATGGTGTCGCTGTCGTAGACGCGCGGGTGATTGAAGTTGATGTCCGATGGGCGATACGGACGCGAACCGGTGGCGATGACGAACTGGTCGGCCACCAGGCGCTCCACGGCGCCGCTGGGGGTGACGACTTCGACGGTGCGCTCATCGACGAAGCTGGCGGTGCCGTTGAACATGTCGATGCGGTTGCGCGCGTAGTAGCCGGTGCGCGAGGAAACCTGCTTGGAGATCACCCGCTCGGCGCTTTTCAGTACGTCCGGGAAGGAGAACCAGCGCGGCTCGCCGATCTGGCGGAACATCGGGTTGGTGTTGAACTCGATGATCTGCTTCACCGAGTGACGCAGCGCCTTGGACGGTATGGTGCCCAGGTGCGTGCAGTTGCCGCCGACCACGCGACGGCTGTCCACCACCGCCAGCTTGCGCCCGTACTTGGAGGCGTTCATCGCCGCCCCCTCGCCTGCCGGGCCCGTGCCGAGAATCACCACGTCGTAGTTGTAGACAGCCATGCGTACTCCTTCAGAACAGGCCGGGGCGCCCGCTTGGCGCTCCCGGCGAAGCCCCGGCACCACATGCGCCGAGGCGGATCGAAATCATTGGCGCAGCTTAGCCCTGCGGCAAAAGGCTGCACATTAGCGGTTGGTCGGCAGGTAGGCGAATTTTGCCGCCACTACAAGCCGTGCCCCTCACTGCGGGCCGCCATCATGCCCGCCGAAGCTTTCATTCAGGCGACGGGAACAGCGCTTCGAAGCGCGGCGTCGCGCGGGTCACGAAACCTTCGCCCTGGCGCACGATGAAGAAAGCTGCCAGCCCGTTGCGCTCGGCAAAGGTATAGCCCTCCTCCGGCCCCAGCACCATCAGCAGGGTCGACAGGCCATCGGCACGCAAGGCCTGGGCTTCCGCCACGGTCACCGACGCCAGCGCATGCCGGACCGGCGCGCCAGTGCGCGGGTCGAAGGTGTGCGAATAGCGCTGCCCACCTTCCTCGAAATAGTTGCGGTAATCGCCGGAGGTGGAGAGCCCGATGCCATCCAGCGCCACCGAGCGCTCCACCTGCCGCTCGCGTTCGCCACTAGGGACTTCCAGGGCGATGCGCCAGGGCGAGCCATCGGGCTTGTGGCCCACGGCCTTGAGCTCGCCGGTGATTTCCACCAGGTAATCCGTCAGGCCCAACTCCATCAGCCGTGCACTGACCTGATCCACCGCGTAACCGGCGACGATGCTGTCGAAGTCCAGCTGCGCGTCGACGTCCTTGCACAGCTGCTCGCCTTGCAGGCGCAGGTGCTGATGGCCAACGCGGGTGCGTTCACGCTGCAGATCGGCCGGAGCCGGTACCTGCTCGCGACGCGACTGCGGGCCGAAGCCCCACAGGTTCATCAGCGGCTCGACGCTCAGGTCGAAGGCACCTCCGCTCTGCTGCGACAACTCCTCGCCATAGCGCCAGAGCTTGAGCATGTCCGCCGACAAAGCCATACAGGCGCCGGCCGGCAGGGCATTGAAGCGGGAGACCACGGAATTGTCGCGGTAGGTCGAGAACTGCTCGTCGAGGCTGGCCAGAATCGTATCGACCTCCGCCTTGAGCTTCGCAGCGTCCGGCGCCTTGCCGGTCGGCACGTATTGCACCGTGTAGCTGCTGCCCATGGTCGGGCCGCCGAAGCGTTCGATGGACTGCCCGCAGCCAGTCAAGGTCGCGACCAGTAGCACGATCAACAGGCTTGCACGGGACAAGGTCTTCTCCATCAGCCGGCAGGCGCGCGGCGCCGGGCATTCTACCGCAAGCACCCCGCTGCACTGTTTCCGCTGTGGCAAAGGTGCATTACCAAAAGAAAACGGGAGCCGAAGCTCCCGTTTCCCGACCGGCTCAGGCGTCAGCCTTGGCCGGGGACTTGCGCTTGAACAGGAAATAGCAGGCGCCCATCAGCACGATCCACACCGGGATCGCATACACCGACACGTCGATGCCAGGGATCTGCAGCATGATGCCCAGGATGAACACCACGAAGGCCAGGCACAGCCAGTTGCCGAAGGGGTACCACAGCGCGCGGAAGAACGGCTGCACGCCCTTGGCCGCCATGGCCTTGCGGAACTTGATGTGAGCCAGGCTGATCATCGCCCAGTTGATCACCAGCGCGGCGACCACCAGGGACATCAGCAGCTCCAGCGCCTGGTGCGGGATCACGTAGTTGACCACGACGCACGCCAGGGTGATGAAGGCCGACACGCCAATGGCCAGCAGCGGTACGCCACGGTCATCGACCTTGGCGAAGGCGCGCGGGGCGTCGCCCTGCTCGGCCAGGCCGTAAAGCATACGGCTATTGCAGTACACGCAGCTGTTATAGACCGACAGCGCGGCGGTGAGCACCACGAAGTTCAGGATGTTCGCCGCGTACTCACTGCCCAGCAGCGAGAAGACCTTCACGAACGGGCTGCCGCTGTAGGGGTCGCCAGCGCTGTTGATGCTCTGCAGCAGTGCATCCCACGGGTACAGCGAGAGCAGCACGGCCAGGGCGCCGATGTAGAAGATCAGGATCCGGTAGATGACCTGGTTGATCGCCTTGGGGATCACTTTCTTCGGCTCGGAGGCTTCGGCGGCGGTGATACCGACCAGCTCCAGGCCACCGAAGGAGAACATGATGATCGCCAGGACCATGATCAGCCCCTTCCAGCCATTGGGGAAGAAGCCGCCATGGGCCCACAGGTTGCTCACCGAGGCCTGCGGGCCGCCCGCGCCGCTGACCAGCAGCCAGACGCCGAGCAGGATCATGCCGATGATGGCGACGACCTTGATGATCGCGAACCAGAACTCGGTTTCGCCGAAAGCCTTCACGTTGAACAGGTTGATGGCGTTGATCAGCACGAAGAAAGCCGCCGCCGTCGCCCAGGTCGGGAAGTCCGGCCACCAGAACTGGATGTACTTGCCGACCGCGGTCAGCTCCGACATGCCCACCAGGATGTACAGCACCCAATAGTTCCAGCCCGACATGAAGCCGGCGAAACCACCCCAGTACTTGTGCGCGAAGTGGCTGAAGGAACCGGCGACAGGCTCCTCGACGATCATCTCGCCCAGCTGACGCATGATCAGGAACGCAATGAAGCCGCCGATGGCGTAGCCGAGGATCATCGACGGGCCGGCGGATTGCAGGACGCCGGCCGAGCCCAGGAACAGGCCGGTACCGATGGCGCCGCCGAGGGCGATCAGCTGGATGTGGCGGTTCTTCAGACCGCGCTTCAGCTCGCCTTCATGCAGATGTTGTCCATCCATTTGAAGTCTTTCCAGGTTCAGGAATTGGCAGATTTTATTGATGATTATGGTGGAGCCAGTAACGAAAAACGGGAGCCCGAGAGCTCCCGTTTATCTAGACCGCCTGGATCAGCGCGGGAAAGCCGGCGGGTTCACGCCAGCCATGTCTTCCATCACGCGGACGACCTGGCAGCTGTAGCCGAACTCGTTGTCGTACCACACGTACAGAACGACGCGGTTGTCGTTGGCGATGGTCGCTTCGGCATCGACGACGCCCGCATGGCGGGAGCCGACGAAGTCGGTGGAGACCACTTCCTGGGAAGCAACGAAGTCGATCTGCTTCTGCAGGTCCGAGTGCATGGCCATCTGGCGCAGGTACTCGTTGATCTCTTCGCGGGTAGTGGCTTTTTCCAGGTTCAGGTTCAGGATCGCCATGGAGACGTTCGGCGTCGGAACGCGGATGGCGTTGCCGGTCAGCTTGCCCTTCAGAACCGGCAGAGCCTTGGCGGCAGCGGTCGCGGCGCCAGTCTCGGTGATCACCATGTTCAGCGGCGCAGCGCGGCCACGGCGGCTGCCCTTGTGGAAGTTGTCGATCAGGTTCTGGTCGTTGGTGAACGAGTGAACGGTTTCGACGTGACCGTTGACGATGCCGTACTGGTCGTTGACGGCTTTCAGCACCGGCACGATGGCGTTGGTGGTGCAGGAAGCGGCGGAAACGATCTTGTCGTCAGCGGTGATATCGCCATGGTTGATGCCATGCACGACGTTCTTCAGCGCGCCCTTGCCCGGAGCGGTGAGGATCACGCGGTCGATACCCGGGCACTTCAGGTGCTGGCCCAGGCCTTCGGCGTCACGCCATTTGCCGGTGTTGTCGACCAGCAGGGCTTTCTTGATGCCGTACTGGGTGTAGTCGATCGACGCCGGGTCGTTGGAGTAGATCACCTGGATCAGGTTGCCGTTGGCAGTGATGGTGTTGTGTTCTTCGTCGATGGTGATGGTGCCATCGAACGGACCATGCACGGAGTCGCGACGCAGCAGGCTGGCGCGCTTGACCAGATCGTTCTCGGCGCCCTTGCGGACGACGATGGCGCGCAGGCGCAGGCCGTCGCCACCACCGGTCTTCTCGATGAGGATGCGCGCCAGCAGGCGGCCGATACGACCGAAGCCGTACAGGACGACATCGGTGCCTTCGCGAGCGCCGCCGTTCTGCTTGCCGACCACGTCGGCCAGCTCGTCCTTGGTGAACTGCTCGATGCTGCGACCGTTACCTTCGGCCTTGAACTTGGCAACCATCTTGCCCAGGTCGACGGAAGCGGCGCCCAGCTTGAGCTCGCTCATCGCCTTGAGGATCGGGAAAGTGTCGTGAACCGACAGCCCGCCTTCTTCGGCCAGGCGGTGACGGGCGAAACGGTGCGCTTTGAGGATCGCGATCACCGAACGGTTGATCAGGCCACGGCCGTAGATCGAGGTCACCACGTTGTTGTTACGGTAGAGTTGGCCGATCAGCGGAATCATGGCTTCCGCGAGGGCTTCACGATCGATCCACTCACCGAGACACTGGTCGGGCTTCTGGGTCACGGGCAATACCTTCCACATGTAGGAGAAGAAAAAAGGGGCTACATTATGACGGCGTGAACAATCGCCGGCAATCCGCAGCGGTCGTATGACTGACATCCGTCAATCGGGATAGTTACAATCCGACCGGTCAAATTCCTCGACCGGAGCCACGAACGCCCGTGTCCGTATTGCGTATCCCTACATTGCCGACAGCTGCCGGCAAGCAATCCTGGGGCAACCTCCCCGGGGCCGCCCTGAGCCTGGCCATCGCTGAAGCGGCCGGCCCAGCCAAACGTTTCACCCTGTTGCTGACCGCCGACAGCCAGAGCGCCGAGCGCCTGGAGCAGGAGCTGCGCTTCTTTGCGCCAGACCTGCCGGTACTGCAGCTGCCGGACTGGGAAACCCTGCCCTACGACGTTTTCTCGCCGCACCAGGACATCATCTCCCAGCGCGTCGCCGCCCTTTATCAACTGCCCGAACTGCGCCGCGGCGTGCTGGTGGTGCCCATCACCACCGCCTTGCACCGTCTGGCGCCGGCCAAGTTCCTGCTTGGCAGCAGCCTGGTGCTGGACGTCGGCCAGAAGCTCGACGTCGAGCAGATGCGCAGCCGCTTCGAGGCCGCCGGCTATCGCTGTGTGGACACCGTCTACGAACACGGCGAGTTCGCCGTGCGCGGCGCATTGATCGACCTGTTCCCGATGGGCAGCGAACTGCCCTACCGCATCGACCTGTTCGACGACGAAATCGAGACGCTTCGTACCTTCGATCCGGAAACCCAGCGCTCCATCGATAAGGTGGAGAGCATCCGCCTGCTGCCGGCCCGCGAGTTCCCGCTGCGCAAGGAAGCAGTGACCGGCTTCCGCGGCCGCTTCCGCGAGCGTTTCGACGTCGACTACCGCCGTTGCCCGATCTACCAGGACCTGGCCAGCGGCCTGACACCTGCCGGCATCGAGTACTACATCCCGCTGTTCTTCGAAGATGGCGAGACATCGACGCTGTTCGATTACCTGCCCCAGGACACCCAGGTGTTCTCCCTGCCGGGCATCGAAACCGCCGCCGAGCAGTTCTGGACCGACGTACGCAACCGCTACGAAGACCGCCGCTACGACCCGGAGCGCCCGCTGCTGCCGCCCGCTGAAGTCTTCCTGCCGGTAGAGGACTGCTTCGCCCGCCTGAAGAACTGGCCGCGCGTGGTGGTCAGCCCCGAGCCCATCGAGACCGGCGCCGGACGCGAGCGTTTCCCTGCCGAGCCGCTGCCGGAGCTGGCCATCGAGGCCAAGGCCACCGAGCCGCTGGCACGCCTGCGCCAGTTCATCGAGCAGTTCGACGGACGCATCCTCTTCACCGCCGAGTCCGCCGGCCGCCGCGAGGTGCTGCTGGAACTGCTGGCGCGACTGAAGCTGCGCCCGGTCGAGGTCGAAGGCTGGCCGGGCTTCCTGGCGCACAAGGACCGCCTGGCGATCACCATCGCACCGATGGACGAAGGCCTGCTGCTGGACGCAGGCATTGGCCAACCGGGCATCGCCCTGGTGGCCGAGAGCCCGCTGTTCGGCCAGCGCGTCATGCAGCGTCGGCGCCGCGAGAAGACCCGCGACGGTGGCGAGAACGTCATCAAGAACCTCACCGAGCTGCGTGAAGGCGCGCCGGTGGTGCACATCGACCACGGCGTCGGCCGCTACATGGGCCTGATCACCCTGGAGATCGACGGTCAGAACGCCGAATTCCTCGCCCTGCAATACGCCGACGAAGCCAAGCTTTACGTGCCGGTGGCCAACCTGCACCTGATCGCCCGCTACACCGGCAGCGACGATGCCCTGGCGCCGTTGCACAAGCTGGGTTCGGAAACCTGGCAGAAGGCCAAGCGCAAGGCTGCCGAACAGGTCCGCGACGTCGCCGCCGAACTGCTCGACATCTATGCCCGCCGCGCCGCGCGCAAGGGCTATGCCTTCAAGGACCCGCAGGTCGACTACGCCACCTTCTCCGCCGGCTTCCCCTTCGAGGAAACCCCGGACCAGCAGACCGCCATCGAAGCCGTGGTCGCCGACATGCTCTCGGAAAAGCCGATGGACCGCCTGGTCTGCGGCGACGTGGGCTTCGGCAAGACCGAAGTGGCCATGCGCGCGGCCTTCGTCGCGGTGCACAGCGGCAAGCAGGTCGCCGTGCTGGTGCCCACCACCCTCCTCGCCCAACAGCACTACAACAGCTTCCGCGACCGTTTCGCCGACTGGCCGGTAACGGTCGAGATGATGAGCCGCTTCAAGTCCGCCAAGGAAGTCGAAGGCGCCGTAGGCCAGCTCGCCGAGGGCAAGGTCGACATCGTCATCGGCACCCACAAACTGTTGCAGGACGATGTGAAGTTCAAGAACCTCGGCCTGGTCATCATCGACGAAGAGCACCGCTTCGGCGTGCGCCAGAAGGAGCAGCTCAAAGCGCTGCGCAGCGAGGTGGATATCCTCACCCTCACCGCCACGCCGATCCCGCGCACCCTGAACATGGCGGTCGCCGGCATGCGTGACCTGTCGATCATCGCCACGCCGCCGGCGCGCCGGTTGTCCGTGCGCACCTTCGTCATGGAAGAGCAGAAGTCGGTGATCAAGGAAGCCCTGCTGCGCGAACTGCTGCGCGGCGGCCAGGTGTACTTCCTGCACAACGAAGTGAAGACCATCGAGAAGTGCGCCCGCGACCTGGCGGAGCTGGTTCCCGAAGCGCGCATCGGCATCGGCCACGGGCAGATGAACGAGCGCGACCTGGAACGGGTGATGAGCGACTTCTACCACAAGCGCTTCAACGTGCTGGTGGCCTCGACCATCATCGAGACCGGCATCGACGTGCCCAGCGCCAACACCATCCTCATCGAGCGCGCCGACAAATTCGGCCTGGCCCAGTTGCACCAACTGCGCGGCCGGGTCGGCCGCAGCCACCACCAGGCCTACGCCTACCTGCTCACCCCGCCACGCAAGCAGATGACCCCGGACGCCGAGAAGCGCCTGGAAGCCATCGCCAACGCCCAGGACCTCGGCGCCGGCTTCGTGCTGGCCACCCATGACCTGGAGATCCGCGGCGCCGGCGAACTGCTCGGCGATGGCCAGAGCGGGCAGATCCAGGCGGTGGGCTTCACCCTCTATATGGAAATGCTCGAACGCGCGGTGAAGGCAATCCGCAAGGGCGAGCAGCCGAACCTGGAACAGCCGCTGGGCGGCGGCCCGGACATCAACCTGCGCGTACCGGCGCTGATCCCGGAAGACTACCTGCCGGACGTCCACGCCCGCCTGATCCTCTACAAGCGCATCGCCAACGCCGCCGACGAAGACGGCCTGCGCGAACTGCAGGTGGAAATGATCGACCGATTCGGCCTGCTGCCAGAGCCGGCGAAGAACCTGATCCGTCTGACTTTGCTGAAACTGCAGGCGGAAAAGCTCGGGATAGTGAAGGTAGATGCCGGGCCCCAGGGAGGCCGGGTAGAATTCGCCGCCGATACCTGCGTCGACCCGCTGGTGCTGATCAAGATGATCCAGAGCCAGCCCAATCGGTACAAATTCGAAGGGGCCACCCTCTTCAAGTTCCAGGTGCCCATGGAGCGCCCGGAAGAACGGTTCAACACGCTGGAAGCGCTGCTCGAGCGCCTCACGCCACAGACTCACTAAGGATTCCGTGCAATGCGCCTGTTCCAACCCCTGCTGCTGTCGCTGGCACTGCTGTCGCCGGCGGCCTTTGCCGAGCCTTACCAGGTAGAGCTGATCCTCTTCCAGCAGTCCGGCGACGTCGTGCTCGCCAGTCGCCCCGCCCCGGATGACTGGGCCAAGGGTGCGCAACCGCCCGGCCCGGACAGCTCGCGCCCTACTGCCATGGACGCCCAGGTCGCCAAGCTCAAGCAGAACGAAGGCTTCCAGGTGCTGATGCACAAGGCCTGGCGCCAGGAGATCGATGCCAACCCGGTGAAGGTTTCCCTGACCGAGGGCGCCCAGCGTGACAGCCACTTCCCGGTGGAAGGTACCGTCACTCTCAGCCAGCAACGCTTCGTGAACACCCAGACCGACTTCTGGATCAACCAGTTCGGCCAGGACGGCCTGCTCGCCGCCAGCCAGCACATGGTCCAGGAAGCCAGCCTGAAGAACAGCGTGCTGACCTACCTCGACCACCCGAGCCTGGGCATGTTGATTAAAGTGACCCCGCTCAACGCCAAGCCGGCCGCCGCCCCGCCGCCGGGCATGGAAGACGAGGCTCCGACCGGCCCGGATGCGCCGCAGCAGCCTGCGCCGGCCGCTCCGGCAGACGGTGGCTTCGACGCCCCGCCGCCGGCCCAGCCCGCGCAATAAAGAAAAAGCCCGGCAATCGCCGGGCTTTTTTTCACCTGCAGGAGCGAAGCGTCAACTCACCAGCACGCGCCCCAGCACCTCGCGCACCTTGCCGATGCCGTCGTGCAGCGCCTGCTCGATCTCGGCCATGGTGATGATGCCGCTGGACTTGCCCGCCGCCGGATTCACCACCAGCGACAGGCAGGCATACGGCAAATCCAGCTCACGTGCCAGCGCGGCTTCGGGCATACCGGTCATGCCGACGATGTCGCAGCCGTCGCGCTCCAGCTTGGCGATCTCCGCCACGGTTTCCAGGCGCGGCCCCTGGGTAGCCGCGTAGACACCATGACTGCTGTACGCATATCCCAACGCCTGCAGTGCGGCGATCAGCTTCTGCCGCAGCGGCTCATCGTAGGGGTGGCTGAAGTCGATATGGGTGACATGGTCAATGTCACCGGCGAAATACGTGTGCTCACGGCCCCAGGTGTAATCGACGATCTGGTGCGGCACACACAGGTGACCACTCCCCATCGCAGCATGGATGCCGCCCACGGCGTTCACCGCGAGCACGGCCTGGGCGCCAGCCTGCTGCAGCGCCCAGAGGTTGGCGCGGTAGTTCACCTGATGCGGGGGGAAACGGTGCGGATGGCCGTGGCGAGCGAGGAACAGCACCTCGCGGCCGGCGAACTCGCCACGCTGAACGGCCGCCGAGGGGGCACCGTAGGGCGTCTCCAGCTCGATGGCATCCTTCAGGGTCAACCCTTCCAACTGGGTCAGGCCGGTACCGCCGATGATGGCGTAGACAGTCATGGCAAATCCTTAGTCGATCAGTTGTGCGGCACGCAATTCGCCGACGGCTTGTTGCCAACGCGGCAGTTGCTTGTATTCGGTGCCCGGCCAGGCTCTGGCACGCATGCTTTCAAGGCGCTGCGGCGCGCGGACCTTCAGGCGCTGCAGGGCACTCAGGGCCAGCTCGGCGGAGGCGCGGTCATTGCACACCAGCCCCATGTCGCAGCCGGCACTCAGAGCGGCCTCGATGCGGTTGGCGGCATCGCCGACCACATGGGCGCCGGCCATGGACAGGTCATCGCTGAAGATCACACCGTCGAAGCCCAGTTCGCCGCGCAGGATGTCCTGCAGCCAGCGACGGGAGAAGCCGGCTGGATTCGGGTCGACCTGCGGGTAGATCACGTGGGCCGGCATCAGCGCATCCAGCTCGCCGGAAAGACGCTGGAACGGCACCAGGTCCACGGCGCGGATCTGCTGCAGCGTGCGCTCGTCCTCGGGAATCCCCACATGGGAATCGACTTCCGCCCAACCGTGGCCGGGGAAGTGCTTGCCGGTAGAGGCCATGCCGGCGGCGCGCATACCACGGATGAACGCACCAGCCAGCGCAACGGCACGCTCCGGATTGCCTTCGAAGGCGCGGCTGCCGACAACGGCGTTGCGCTGGTGGTCCAGATCCAGCACCGGAGCGAAGCTCAGGTCGAGCCCTACCGCCAGCACCTCGGTCGCCATCAGCCAGCCGCACTGCTCGGCCAGGCGCTCAGCGTTGGCGTTATCGGCGATGGCACGCATTGCCGGCAGACGCAGGAAGCCCTGGCGCAGGCGCTGCACGCGGCCACCTTCCTGGTCCACCGCGAGCAGCAAATCGGGGCGCACCGCGCGGATGGCGGCCATCAGCTCGCGCACCTGGCGCGGCGACTCGATGTTGCGGGCGAAGATGATCAGGCCACCCACTTCCGGGTGGCGCAGAATCTGGCGGTCCTCGGCGGTGAGCCAGGTGCCGCCGATGTCGAGCATCAGGGAGCCTTGCATATGCATTCCTTTCAATTCAATTGCGCTGCGTGCCACTCGGGGCATGCAGCCTCTTCGATTCGGACCCGGCAATGGAGGGGGACCTGCGGAAAGAGTTCCAGCAGGTCGTCATTGCGTAGGCGGATACAGCCGTGCGACAGCGGGACGGCCATGGGCTCGCAGTCGGGAGTGCCGTGCAAATAGATGTAGCGGCGAAAGGTGTCGACCTCGCCCATCCGGTTGCGGCCCTGTTCGCAGCCGCTGAGCCAGAGAATGCGCGAGAGGATCCAGTCGCGGCCGGGAAACTCTTCGTGCAGCGCAGGCGTCCAGGTTTCCCCGGTCCAGCGCCGCCCCTTCAGCACCGCTCCTTTGGGGAGCCCATCACCGATGCGTGCGCGTATCTGGTGCAGGCCACGGGGCGTGCAGCCGGACCCGTTGCGCTCCCCCGCGCCGTTGACAGCAGTGGATACCTGAACACGGACGACGAGACACCCCGCGGCAAAGCCGTAGAGCATCTGGTCAGCAAGGGAGATATGGAGAAGATCAAGATCGGCCATGGCCGGCTACTGTAGCCGATCGGACCGGCGCAGCCCAGCGCGAAGCCGGGCGCAAATCAGACTTTGGCGGGAGCCTGTGCGGCGCTCGACTTGGTGCGCGGCTTGAGCTGGGCGCCGGCCAGCGACGGATCGCTTACACCGCTATCGGCTCGCATGCCGGCAGCCAGGAACGGCACCATCAGGCGCATCACCTGCTCGATGGAGGTGTTCACGCCGAAATCGTTCTCGGCCATGGCGCGCAACGCCTTGATGCCGGACATGCTGAATACCGCGGTACCCAGCATGAAGTGCACACGCCAGAAGAGCTCCAGCGGCGGCAGACGCGGTGCGGACTCGTTCACCAGCAGCATGTAGCGGCGGAACACCTTGCCATAGACCTCTTCGAGGTACTTGCGCAGGTGCCCCTGGCTCTGGCTGAACGCCAGGCCCAGCAGGCGCATGAAGATGGACAGGTCATTGCCGCTGCGCGGCTTGACGGCCATGGCCTGGACCACGAGCAGTTCGAGCAGCTCTTCCAGCGTGGCACGCGGCGCATCGGGCTTGGCCTGGCGGCGATCCAGTTCCTTCTCGAGACTGGCGCAGAACGGACCGAGGAAGCGCGAGAAGACCGCCTGGATCAGCGCCTTCTTCGAGCCGAAGTGGTAGTTCACCGCCGCGAGGTTCACCCCCGCCTTGCTGGTGATCAGACGCAAGGAGGTTTCAGCGAAGCCTTTCTCCGCGAACAGCTGTTCCGCAGCATCCAGGATGCGTTCGACGGTTTCCGACTGGGCCATGGCTACTCCGCCTGACAAACACTTGTTTGAAACATACGTTTCAGCGTCTTCTATTGTCAAGCAAAGTGCGATGGATTGTTACCAATATCATGGCAATGCGACGAGAGACTGTATCTACAGCAAGACGCCTGCCAGCGTCCAAAGGTTACATGCACGAACGTTCCACCAACAGCCTCGCCCAATAAAAGCATTGCCAGCCCGCTATCACTGTATATAATTCCAGGCACTGTATAAAAAGCCAGAGTATGGACATGCTGAAGCTCACGCCGCGCCAAGCCGAGATCCTCGCCTTCATCAAACGCTGCCTGGAAGCCAACGGCTATCCGCCCACCCGCGCGGAGATCGCCCAGGAACTCGGCTTCAAGTCGCCCAACGCCGCGGAGGAGCACCTGAAAGCCCTCGCCCGCAAAGGCGCCATCGAGATGACCCCGGGCGCCTCCCGCGGCATCCGCATCCCCGGCTTCGAGCCCAAGGCCGCCGCCAATGACGACGAACTGCCGATCATCGGCCGCGTCGCTGCCGGCGCGCCGATCCTCGCCGAGCAGAACGTCGACGACACCTGCCGAATCAACCCCACCTTCTTCAACCCGCCGGCGGACTACCTGCTGCGCGTTCGCGGCCAGAGCATGAAGGATGTCGGCATCATGGACGGCGACCTGCTCGCCGTGCATGTCACCCGCGAGGCGCGCAACGGCCAGATCGTGGTCGCCCGCCTGGGTGAAGAGGTGACGGTCAAGCGCTTCAAGCGCGAAGGCAGCAAGGTCTGGCTGCTGGCCGAGAACCCGGAGTTCGCCCCCATCGAGGTCGATCTCAAGGAACAGGAACTGGTCATCGAAGGCTTGAGCGTCGGCGTTATCCGTCGCTGAACAGGAGACAACCATGCAGTACCCGCAGCCACAGAACCTGCCGCAACTCCCGCTGTTCCAGGAAGCACTCTGGGCGAGCGGTACTGCCCCCCTGCTCCCTGAACTGCTGGAAGACGAGCCGGTTGCCGACGAGAGTGCCTTCAGCGAGATTGCCCTGCGCGGGCTACCCGGCCAGTGCCTGACGCTGCTGGCGCCAATGCTCCGTGGGCTCAGCGAGGAAAGCGACTCCCGCTGGCTGACACTGATCGCCCCGCCCCCCAGCCTGACGCCGGACTGGTTGCGCAAGGCCGGCCTGAATCGCGAACGTATCCTCCTGCTGCCTGCCCGCGATCACGCCGCAGCACAGGCCCTGGCCTGCGAAGCATTGCGCCTGGGCAACAGCCATACGGTGGTGAGCTGGCTGAATCTCAGCGAAAGCGCGCGCAGGCAGCTTTCCCGCGCTGCCGTTGCCGGCCAGGCGCAGAGCCTGAATATTCGTCTGGGATGAACTGAACAAGAAGCCTCACCGCGAGCGCAGTGAGGCGGCAGAACTCAGTGCAGGACGCGCGGACCTTCGTCGTCCATGCCCATGTCGCCACCTTCGGCGAGACGGCCGGCCATCTGCACACCGACATTGAACATCGCCTTGGCGATCTCGATGTGCTGGCCCTGCAGGAAGCCCTTGGCATCGGCGGAGAACTCCAGGGTCACCAGCGCCTCCTCCTCGTCCGCGCGACGCAGCACAATGCGCCCGTCAGGCAGCTCGACAATTTCCAGAAATGAGGTTGGCATAGCGAAGTTCTCCACAACAGAACGCGTAGTGTAACAGCCACACCCACTACGCCCTAGCCAAAGCGCGCATCGGCCGACCAGAAGGCCGGCACAGTGTGAAGCGGGAATTAGAGCTCGGTGAGCGCAGCGCGGAAACGCAGCACCAGGTCTTTCAGGGCTTTGCGCCAGGCCTCCAGCTCTTCATTGCCCAGTTCGTCCGGCACCTCGTCGTCGACATTCACCGCCTGGATCAGCGGCTGGGTCGGATCGACCTTGGCTTTCTTCGGCTCGCTCGGGGGCTGGAACAGCGCGGCATAGGCGGCCAGCAGGCGACCCAGCCAGGCTTCGGGCGATTGCGCCAGCTCGACCATTTCGGCCAGCTCCGGGCTTGGAGCGGCGGCCAGCACCTCGGCATTCAGCAGCATATCGACGCGCGGCGCACCAGCCTGGGGCAGGCGGTAGTAACCGGCGATCTCATGGGCCACACCCAGCACGGCACCATAGAGATGGAACAACGCCGCTTCGCGCTCGGCCTGGATGCGCGCCTGGGCATTCATCGCACGCGCCGTTTCGGCGCTGCGCCAGGCTTCCAGAGCAAGGCCGGCGAAGAACAGCTTCTGGTTGGTGCGGGTATAGAGTTCGTTCGCCATGACCGGGCCCTCTGCAGTCGACTTCGGCAGTATAAGCACGCCCCACCTCAGCGGGGCGCGCCTTCCATCAGCGCTTGTCTTCGACCTTCCACTTGCCGCCGTCGAAGAAGGCACGCCAGCCGGTGGGCTTGCCGTCGACTTCGGACTGCACGTACTGCTCCTTGGTCTTGCGGCTGAAGCGGATCACCGCCGGGCGGCCATCCGGATCTTTTGCCGGCGCGGCGAGCAGGAAGTGGTACTTCGGATCCAGCTCTTCCTTGTGCGGAATCAGCTCGGCCACCAGCGGAGCACGGGTCTCGCGATTCTTCGGGAACTGGCTGGCGGCCAGGAACAGGCCGGAAGCGCCGTCACGCAGTACGTAGATGTCGTCCACCTTCTCGCACTTGAGTTCCGGCATGCGGATGGCATCCATCTTCGGCGGTGCAGGCTCGCCATTCTTCAGCAGCTTGCGGGTGTTCTTACAAGTCGGGTTGGTGCAGCCGAAGAACTTGCCGAAGCGGCCGGTCTTGAGCTGCATCTCGCTGCCGCACTTGTCGCATTCCAGGCTCGGGCCTTCGTAACCCTTGATGCGGTACTGCCCCTCTTCGATCTCGTAGCCGGCGCAATCCGGGTTGTTACCACAGATGTGCAGCTTGCGCTTCTCGTCGACCAGATAGGCATCCATCGCGGTGCTGCAGATCGGGCAGCGATGCTTGCCACGCAGCACGCGGGACTCGGACTCGCCCTCGTCATCCGCGGCAATCTCGTCGCCTGGGATCAGGTTCACGGTCGCCTTGCAGCGCTCCTTGGGTGGCAGGCTGTAGCCGGAGCAGCCGAGGAACACACCGGTGGAGGCGGTACGGATCATCATCGGTCGGCCGCACTCGCGGCAGGGGATGTCGGTCAGGGTCGGCTGATTGGCGCGCATGCCGTCGTTGGCGGCCTCGGCCAGGTCGAGCTTCTTGCGGAAGTCGCCGTAGAACTCGTCCAGCACATTCTTCCAGTCGCGCTCGCCCTGGGCCACGTCATCGAGGTTCTCTTCCATGCCGGCGGTGAAGCCGTAGTCCATCAGATTGGAGAAGCTCTCGTTGAGGCGGTCGGTGACGATGTCGCCCATCTTTTCCGCGTAGAAGCGGCGGTTATGGGTGGTGACGTAGCCGCGCTCCTGGATGGTGGAGATGATCGCCGCGTAGGTGGACGGGCGACCGATGCCGCGCTTTTCCAGTTCCTTGACCAGGCTGGCTTCGGAGAAGCGCGCCGGCGGCTTGGTGAAGTGCTGGCTCGGGTCGAGCTTGAGCAGCTTCATCGCATCGCCCTGGTTCATGACCGGCAGGACGTCGTCCTCGCCCGGCTTGCTCTGCTGCGGCAGCACCTTGGTGTAGCCATCGAACTTGAGGATGCGGCCCTTGGCACGCAGCTCGAAGTCACCGGCAGCGGCGCTGACGGTGGTGGACAGGTACTCGGCCGGCGGCATCTGGCAGGCCACGAACTGGCGCCAGATCAGGTCGTACAGGCGCTCGGCGTCGCGCTCCATGCCCGACAGCTGGGTCGGACGCAGGTTGACGTCGGAAGGACGAATCGCTTCGTGCGCTTCCTGGGCGCCTTCCTTGCTGGAGTAGAAGTTCGGCTTGGCCGGCAGGTACTTCTTGCCGAACTCGCTGTCGATGAAGCCGCGCACCATGTCGATGGCGTCGGCCGACAGGTTGGTCGAGTCGGTACGCATATAGGTGATGTAGCCGGCTTCGTAGAGACGCTGGGCCATCATCATGGTCTTCTTCACACCGAAGCCCAGGCGATTGCTCGCAGCCTGCTGCAGAGTGGAAGTGATGAACGGAGCCGAGGGCTTGCTGGAGGTCGGCTTGTCCTCGCGCTTGGCGATGCTGTAGCTGGAAGCCTTGAGCTTCTCCAGGGCGGCCATGGCCTGCGCTTCATTGAGCGGTTTGAAGGCTTCGCCCTTCTCGCGCACCACCTCGAAGCGGACCTTGTCGTTCTTCGGCGTGCCGAGGTCGGCATGCACTTCCCAGTACTCTTCCGGGACAAAGGCGCGGATCTCGCGCTCGCGCTCCACCACCAGCTTCACCGCCACCGACTGCACACGGCCGGCGGACAGGCCGCGGGCGATCTTCGCCCACAGCAGCGGAGAGACCATGTAGCCCACCACGCGGTCGAGGAAGCGGCGCGCCTGCTGGGCATTCACGCGGTTGATATCCAGCTCGCCGGGCTGGGAGAAGGCCTCCTGGATGGCCTTCTTGGTGATTTCGTTGAAGACCACGCGCTTGTAGCGCGAGTCGTCGCCACCGATAGCCTCGCGCAGGTGCCAGGCAATGGCCTCCCCTTCGCGGTCCAAGTCGGTTGCGAGATAGATGGTGTCGGCGTCCTTGGCCAGGCGGCGCAGCTCCTCGATCACCTTTTCCTTGCCGGGCAGGATCTCGTACTTGGCCTTCCAGCCGTGCTCCGGGTCGACGCCCATGCGGGTGACGAGCTGGCGCTTGGCCTTCTCCTTCGGCGACAGGGCCGGCGCTTCGGCAGCCGTCTTGCGCGCTTTCGCCGCAGGCTCCTTCGACGCGGACGAGCCGCTGGTGGGCAGGTCGCGGATGTGGCCGATGCTCGACTTCACCACGTACTGGTTGCCCAGGTACTTGTTGATGGTCTTGGCCTTGGCCGGTGATTCCACGATGACCAGCGATTTACCCATGGATCGGAAGATTCCTGCGTCGAAAAGATGAATTTACAAGGAGGGAGGCGCTTGGAGCGGCACCGCTATATATAGTGGCGGTCGCGCCAAGGTCAAGCTTGGGTTTCGCCGGACGGGCCGGTCTGGAGACCCAACGGATCATCTTCGGCGCTGATCAGAGCGAATCGAGGAACCTTCTCGCCATCCACTTCCACCGCCTCGGTGAACATGCTCAGCGGGCGTACCCAGAGGCCGAATTCGCCGTACAGCGCCTGGTAGATCACCAGGTCTTCCTCGGTCTCCGAATGCCGGGCGACGCCGAGCACGCGGTACTGCTGTCCCTTGTAGTGTCGATACAATCCGGGCTGCAAGTGCATGTCGGTTCTCCCTCCGCCGGCCAAAAGGCGGCGATTGTGCTGATTGCGCGGCCGCCGGGCAATCCCCACCCGACAAAAACGAAAGCCGGGGCACAAGGCCCCGGCTCTCCCATCCACGAAAGCTTAGACGCGTTCGAAGACGGTGGTGATGCCCTGACCGAGGCCCACGCACATGGTGGACACGCCCAGGGTGCCACTGTTCTGCTTCATCACGTTCAGCAGGGTGCCGGAGATACGCGCACCGGAGCAGCCGAACGGGTGACCCAGGGCGATGGCGCCGCCGTGCAGGTTGACCTTCTCTTCCATCTTGTCGAGGATCTTGAGGTCCTTCAGCACCGGCAGGGCCTGTGCGGCGAAGGCTTCGTTGAGCTCGAAGAAGTCGATGTCGTTGATGGTCAGGCCGGCGCGCTTGAGCGCCTTGTTGGTCGACGGAACCGGGCCGTAGCCCATGATCGCCGGATCAACGCCCGCCACGGCCATGGCGCGAACCACGGCCATCGGCTGCACACCCAGGTCCTGGGCGCGCTGGGCGCTCATGACGATCATGCAGGAAGCGCCGTCGGTGATCTGCGAGGAAGTACCCGCGGTCACGGTGCCGCCCTTGGGGTTGAACGCCGGTTTCAGGGCGGCCAGGCTTTCCAGGGTGGTTTCCGGACGGATGGTTTCGTCGAAGTCGAAGATCTTCAGGAAGCCGTTCTCGTCGTAGCCTTCCATCGGAATGATTTCGTCTTTGAACTTGCCTTCCTGGGTCGCTTTCCAGGCCAGCTGGTGCGAACGCACGCCGAACTTGTCCTGCGCCTCGCGGGTGATGCCGTGCATCTTGCCCAGCATCTCGGCGGTCAGGCCCATCATGCCCGACGCCTTGGCGGCGTACAGGGACATGTGCGGGTTCGGATCGACGCCGTGCATCATGCCGACGTGGCCCATGTGCTCCACGCCGCCGATGACGAAGACGTCACCGTTGCCGGTCTGGATCGCCTGCACGGCGGTGTGCAGGGCGCTCATGGACGAACCGCACAGGCGGCTGACGGTCTGGCCGGCGCTGGTGTGCGGGATCTGGGTCATCAGCGACGCCATGCGCGCGATGTTCCAGCCCTGCTCCAGGGTCTGGTTCACGCAGCCCCAGATCACGTCCTCGACTTCCGCCGGGTCGATCTTCGGGTTGCGCGCAAGCACGCTGCTGATCAGGTGCGCGGACATGTTCTCCGCACGGGTGTTGCGGTGCATGCCACCCTTCGAACGGCCCATCGGGGTGCGGCCGAAGTCGACAATGACGGCGTCTCTCGGATTCAGGCTCATAAATTCACTCTCGCTCTATTCGTTGCGCACTCAACCGAAGAACTTCTGGCCGTTCTTGGCCATTTCACGCAGCTTCGCGGTCGGGTGGTACAGCGCACCCAGGTCGGCGTACTTGTCGGCCAGTGCGACGAATTCGGCCACGCCTATGGAGTCGATGTAACGCAGGGCACCGCCACGGAAGGGAGGGAAGCCGATGCCGTAGATCAGGCCCATGTCGGCCTCGGCAGCGGTCTCGACGATGCCGTCTTCCAGGCAGCGCACGGTTTCCAGGCACAGCGGGATCATCATGTAGTTGATGATGTCCTCGTCGCTCAGCTCGCGCTGTTCGGTGACGATGGACTTCAGCAGCTCATAAGCCTGCGGGTCGGTGACTTTCTTCGGCTTGCCGCGCTTGTCGGTCTCGTAGGCGTAGAAGCCCTTGCCGTTCTTCTGGCCCAGACGGTTGGCGTCGTACATCACGTCGACGGCGGTCTTGCCTTCCACGGCCATGCGGTCCGGGAAGCCTTCAGCCATCACGTCACGGCCATGGTGGCCGGTGTCGATGCCGACCACGTCGGACAGATAGGCCGGGCCCATGGGCCAGCCGAACTTCTCCATGATCTTGTCGATGCGCACGAAGTCCACACCGAAGCCCAGCAGCTTGGAGAAGCCGCCGAAGTACGGGAACAGCACGCGGTTGACCAGGAAGCCGGGGCAGTCATTCACCACGATGGGGTTCTTGCCCATCTTCTTGGCGTAGGCCACGGTGGTGGCGACGGCGACGTCGCTGGACTTCTCGCCACGGATGACTTCTACCAGCGGCATCATGTGCACCGGGTTGAAGAAGTGCATGCCGACGAAGTTTTCCGGACGCTTGAGCGCCTTGGCCAGCAGGTTGATGGAGATGGTGGAGGTGTTCGACGCGAGGATCGCGTCTTCCTTCACTACGCCTTCAACTTCAGCCAGAACGATCTGCTTGACCTTCGGATTCTCGACCACGGCTTCGACGACGATGTCGACGTTGCCGAAGTCGCCGTAGGACATGGTCGGGCGAATGGCGTTCAGTGCCTCGGCCATTTTCGCCGGGGTCATGCGGCCTTTCTCGACGCGCTTGCCCAGCAGCTTCGAGGCCTCGTTCAGCCCCATCTGGATACCCTCTTCGCGGATATCCTTCATCAGGATCGGAGTGCCCTTGGAAGCAGACTGGTAGGCGATGCCGCCGCCCATGATGCCGGCGCCCAGTACGGCGGCCAGTTTCACGTCCTTGGCGATCTCGTCGTACTGCTTGGCCTTCTTCTTCAGATCCTGGTCGTTCAGGAACAGGCCGATCAGGCTCTGCGCAACCGAAGTCTTGGCCAGCTTCACGAAGCCCTGGGCTTCGATTTCGAGCGCCTTGTCACGACCGAAGTTGGCGGCTTTCTGGATCGACTTGATCGCTTCGACCGGAGCCGGGTAGTTCGGGCCGGCCTGGCCAGCAACGAAGCCCTTGGAGGTCTCGAAGGCCATCATCTGCTCGATGGCGTTCAGCTTGAGCTTTTCCAGCTTCGGCTGACGGCGGGCCTTGTGGTCCAGCTCGCCGGCGATGGCGCGCTTGACCAGGTCCAGAGCGGCGGCTTGCAGCTGCTCGGGAGCCACGACGGCATCGACGGCGCCGACTTTCAGCGCGTCTTCAGCCTTGTTTTCCTTGCCCGAGGCAATCCACTCGACCGCGTTGTCGCAGCCGATGATGCGCGGCAGGCGAACGGTGCCGCCGAAGCCCGGGTAGATACCCAGTTTCACTTCCGGCAGGCCGACCTTGGCGGTGGCGCTCATGACACGGAAGTCGGCCGCCAGGCACATTTCCAGACCGCCGCCCAGGGCGATGCCGTTGATCGCGGCTACGGTCGGAACGTTGAGGTCTTCGAAGTCGCTGAAGATCTTGTTGGCTTCGAGGTTGCCGGCCAGCAGCTCTTCGTCAGGCAGCTTGAAGTTGTCGACGAACTCGGTGATGTCGGCGCCGACGATGAACACGCCTTTGCCGCTGGTCACGATCACGCCCTTGACGGACGCATCGGCCTTGATGGTATCGACTGCTTGGCGCAGTTCATTCAGGGTGAGTCGGTTGAACTTGTTGACGGACTCGCCCTTGAGGTCGAAATTCAGTTCGACGATGCCGCTCTCAAGAGCCTTAACCGTGATGGCTTTACCTTGGTAAATCATCAACTGATCTCCACGCTAGGGAAGCTTGAAATCACACGTCGGACACCGTGTATCGGGACGGCCCGGCAGTCGCCGAGGATAGTCCCAAAGCTTGCGGCACACCCGCCGACGCGATAGCCGGGGCGTTCTGATCGAGTCACTGCGCAGGGCAAACGCTCGATTCATACGCCCGTTTGATTTGGGTGCGCCCACCTTCTAGCAAAAGCCAATGCTTGTCAATCGGCGAGACGTAACAGTCGCAAAGCGGCCGGGGCGTCTGGGCCGGAGCATTCAGCGCAGTCCTGATACCCCATTCATCACGCCTATCATGACAATCGCTACCTGGCACCACCGTCCCGACAGCCACTGTTCAAACCCCATGGCCCGCGCTAGAGTCGGGCGCAATGGCGATCTGCCTCCTGCCAACACCGGCGGACGCCTGGAACCTGTGCAAAACAAAACAACAAGAAGCCCATGGCTCCAAGGAGTTGGAACGATGTCCAGCCGTCCGCTCGTGCGTCTGCTGTCCGCGCTCGCGCTCACCACCCTGCCCCTCATCGCTGCCGCCGATACCGCCAGCGACCTGCTCAATGTCCACCAGACGCGCCTGGCCGCCCAGCGCAGCCTCGGCGATTTCTTCATGTTCAACGCGATGGAAGGCGACCAGAAGTACGCCAAGATGGTCGACGCCTCGTCGCAGAGCGCGACTGACGCTCTGGGCAAGCTGGGGGAAATGCCCGGCAACGAATCGAAGAAGCTCAGAAGCGAGCTGCAGGATGAATGGAAAGCCTACGCGGCTCAGTTGCACACCCTCACCGGCGCACTGGACAAGAGCGGCTACACCGACCTGCAACCGGTGGCCGACCTCGCCGCACAGAACCGCAAGCTGCTGGACACCGCCGAGCAGCTCTACGCGAAGATCCAGGAAGAAAGCGGCAGCAAGGTCCCGCCGCTGACCCAGCAGACCCGTGAGCAGAGCCTGCTGATGCAGGACATCGCGGTGGACTACGCCTCACGCAATGCCTCGGTGGGCGCCAGCTTCTTCGGCGGCGGCGAGGAACGCCCGCTGGACGACCTCGCCAACCGCTTCGCGATCAACCTGGTGAAGCTGCAGCAGGCGCCGCAGACCACGCCGGAGATCGGCCAGGAGCTGCGCGGCGTGGCGATCAAGTGGCGCTACATCGAAAAATCGCTGCAGAACTACAACCAGAACAGCGTGCCGTTCCTGATCAACAAGTACTCCGACCGCATCATTGAAGACCTGGAGAAGGTCTCCGGCCTTTATGCCGCGCAGCAGAGCTGATCGAATCAGGCATGCTGCCTGAGGAAGGTCGCGACACGCTCAAGATCGCTGCTGTCGCCCCGCTCGCCCCAGTACAACGCCAGGAACTGGGGCGTGGCCTCGACCATGTAGACATCCTTCGGCAGGCTGGCCAGCGCCTGGGCCAGCTCGACCGGGGCGCTCGCCTCGCGCCAGCGGTCCAGCCAGACACCCGGCTCGCTCTGCCAGTAGCACCAGACATCGCGGTTCCTGCCGCGCGCGCGGTGGTACTGGGCGCACTGGCGCGGCGGCTGCCGTTCCAGCCAGTGCGGCCAGTCCTGCTGCGCCATCTGCATGGCCAGGCCCAGGCGCCGCGCCTGCAGGCGCAAGTCCATCTGCCCGCGCTGGCCGCGCGAAGGAATCAGCCAGGTCAGGGGGCTGAGCACCAATGCGATAAGAAGAATTACCATCCACGTGGTCATATCGGGTATACCGGTCAAACAGGTCAAGCACGGCCGTTAGGGCCATACTGATAATTATCGAGTCCCCCGGAGGAGACGCTCATGCCCTACCAACACATTCTGGTCGCCGTCGACCTTACCGAAGAATGCGACCCGGTGATGAAGCGGGCGGTCGCGCTGGCCAAGGCCAATGATGCCCGGCTCTCGGCGGTGCATGTGGTCGAGCCCATGGCCATGGCCTTCGGTGGCGACGTGCCGATGGACCTGTCGATGCTGCAACAGCAGCAGTTCGACCAGGCCAAGGAGCGCCTGCACCAGTTCACCCTGACCTACGCCGAGATCACCAGTTCCCAGTGCCACCTGGTCTACGGCCAGCCACGCCAGGAAATCCACCGCCTCGCCGATGAACAGGACTGCGACCTGATCGTCGTCGGCAGCCACGGCCGCCACGGTCTAGCCCTGCTGCTGGGCTCTACCGCCAACGACGTGCTGCACGGTGCGCCCTGCGACGTTCTCGCCGTGCGCCTGCAGAAAACCAGCTGAACCAGCTCAAGGTGAGACAGCGGGCCCTGTGGGGCCCGCTTCGTTTCAAGCCCCGAGCATGTCCCCGCTCATCAGCAGTGGTCGCACCTTCTGCAACTGTGCCTCGAGCGAATAGCTCATGCTCGACGCCATGGAGAAGAAGCTGAGGAATGCCTTCAGGTTCGAGTCGCCTTCGCAGGTCTCGTGGATGCGCTGCCAGAACGCCTGGTTGACCAGCTGCAACTGCTGGAACTGCTTCACCAGCCCCTTCAGCTCCCAATCCGCATGCCGCCCTTCGCGGAAGTTGAAGTACTGCCGCATCAGGTAGAGCGACACTGCGCGCAGGATGAACTCCTGGTTGCTGGCGAACGGAAGGTGCTGCTGCGCCATGGGCTTGAGTCGGCCCAGCAGCGGACAGGCGCTGGTGGCCATGATCACCCCCAGCAGTGCACGCAGTCCCTCTTCCAGCCCCGCATGCTTGATGTATTCCCGCTCGGGCGTACGGACCTGCACCGAGACCTTCTTGAAAGCCGGCAAACCACGAAAGTCCTCGATCACCCGGTGCAGATCCACCGCCGCCGGGCAGTGGCTGTATTGCGCCGTGCTCAGCGGGCAATTGCTACAGCGGTTGTTCTCCAGGCGCGTCCAGCGCGGCGCCTGGGCGGCTATCTGCGGATCGTACTGGCGCTCCAGCTCGATGCGGTAACTGAACTCGTGCTCATCATCCAGGGTGATGCGGTACTCGATTGCCATTCGGCCATTCCTAGCAGTCTTTGATCAGCGATATGCACGGGCACATCGCCGGACCGACCGGATTATTCTTCCAGTTCGGCCCAGCGCTCGATCAGCCGGTCCAGCTCTTCCTGCAGGGAGCTCAGGCGCGCCAGGGCGGCCTGGGTTTCGCCCTGCGGGCGCTGGTAGAAATCCGGCGACGCGGTTTCTTCCTGCAACGCTGCCATCTCGCTTTCCAGGGCCTCGATCTGCCCGGGGATGGCTTCCAGCTCGCGCTGCAATTTGTAACTGAGTTTCTTCTTCGGCGCGGCTTCCGCCGGCGCACTGACAGCCACCGGCTGCTCGGCAACGGCAGCAGCAGCGGGCTTGTCACCCTTCTCTTCACCTACACCGAGCAACTTGGGCGAACCGCCCTGGCGCAGCCAGTCCTGGTAGCCGCCGACGAATTCGCGCACGCGACCTTCACCTTCGAACACCAGGGTGCTGGTGACCACATTGTCGAGGAAGGCTCGGTCGTGGCTGACCATCAGTACGGTGCCGTCGAAGGTCAGCAGCACTTCTTCGAGCAGCTCCAGGGTTTCCACGTCCAGGTCGTTGGTCGGTTCGTCCAGCACCAGCAGGTTGGCCGGCTTGCTGAACAGCTTCGCCAGCAACAGGCGTGCCCGCTCGCCTCCGGAGAGCGCCTTCACCGGAGTGCGGGCGCGCTGGGGGGAGAACAGGAAGTCGCCCAGGTAGCTGAGAACGTGGCGATTCTGCCCGTTGATCGTGATGAATTCGCGACCTTCGGCAATGTTGTCGATAACGGTCTTTTCCGGCTCCAGCTGGTGACGCAACTGGTCGAAATAAGCCACTTCCAGTCGGGTGCCTTCCTTGACGCTGCCGGAAGTCGGCTGCAGGTCGCCCAGCAGCAGCTTGAGCAGGGTGGTCTTGCCGGTGCCGTTGGCGCCCAGCAGGCCGATGCGGTCACCGCGCTGCAGCACCAGGGAGAAATCACGAATCAGCGCCGGGCCGCCCGGGTGGGCGAAGCCGGCGTTCTCGACGACGATGACCTGCTTGCCGGACTTCTCCGCAGTCTCCAGCTGGAAACTGGCCTTGCCCTGGCGCTCACGGCGATCGGCACGCTCGTTGCGCATCGCCTTCAGCGCTCGCACACGGCCCTCGTTACGGGTACGACGGGCCTTGATGCCCTGGCGAATCCACACTTCCTCCTGGGCCAGGCGCTTGTCGAACAGCGCGTTGGCTGCCTCTTCCGCAGCCAATTCCTGCTCTTTATGCACGAGGAAGCTGGCGTAGTCGCCGTTCCAGTCGATCAGGTGGCCGCGATCCAGTTCGAGGATACGGGTGGCCACGGCCTGCAGGAAGGCACGGTCGTGGGTGATGAACAGCACGGCGCCGGGGAAGTCGGCCAGGGCATTTTCCAGCCAGGCGATGGCACCGATGTCCAGGTGGTTGGTCGGCTCGTCCAGCAGCAGCAGGTCGGGCTCGGCCACCAGCGCCTGGGCCAGCAGCACGCGGCGGCGCCAGCCACCGGAGAGCTCGGCGAGGGTCTTGTCGGCCGGCAGTTGCAGGCGCGTCAGTGTGGTGTCCACCAGTTGCCCCAGGCGCCAGCCGTCGCGGGCCTCCAGCTCCTGCTGGACGCGCGCCAGCTTGTTCAGGTCCTCTTCGCTTTCGATGTGCATGCTCAGGTGGTGATAGCGCGCCAGCAGCTCGCCCACCTCGGCCAGACCTTCAGCGACCACGTCGTAGACGGTGCGGTCGTCGGCGCGCGGCAACTCCTGCGGCAGTTCGCCGATCTTCAGCGCCGGGGCGCGCCAGATGTCGCCGTCGTCGGGCTTCTGCTCGCCCTTGACCAGCTTGAGCATGCTCGACTTGCCGGTACCGTTGCGGCCAATGACGCACACCCGCTCACCCCGGGCGATCTGCCAGGACACCTTATCCAGCAGCGGAGTGGTGCCAAAGGCGAGGGACACGTCGGTGAACTTGAGCAGGGTCATTGGGTATCTCCACAAACAGGGCGCGCAGTTTAAGGGAAAGCGCGGAAAAGTCAGAGGGTCGCGCGCAAACTCGCGCGGCGAGACAGGCGTCCGCCTTTGCGCGGTGCATCTGTGGTGGCGCTTTCGCCGCCCTCGCGCAACAGGCTAAGCTACAGGGCAGCGGGCGCGCGCCATCCAGCGCCCACCGATCATCTTCCCGGAAGAGCCATGCGCGGTCGCCTTTTCTCACTGTTCTCCTGCCTGATCCTCAGCCTGTCCGCTTCGACAGCCAATGCAGCGTCCCTGCCCCAGCAGCGCCAGATGTACGACGAGGCGCAGAAGGCACTGGCGCGCAATGACAGCGGCCCGTATTTCCGCTACCAGTCGGCATTGGCCGATTATCCGCTGCAGCCGTACCTGGCCTATGACGAGCTGACCAACCGCCTGAAAAGCGCCAGCAACGCCGAGATCGAGCGCTTCATCGAGCAGCACGGCGACCTGCCGCAGATCAACTGGTTGAAGCTGCGCTGGATGCGCCAGCTGGCCGATCAGGGCGACTGGAACACCTTCGTCCGTTATTACGACCCGAAGATGAACTTCACCGAACTGGACTGTCTCTACGGCCAGTATCAGCTCGGCCATGGCAACAAGGCCGAAGGCTATGCCACCGCCGAGAAGCTCTGGCTGGTCGGCAAGCCGCAGCCCGACGCCTGCGACACTACCTTCGCCATGTGGCAGGCCGATGGCCAGCTCACCGAAGAGAAGGTGTGGAAGCGCCTGAAGCTGGCCGCCGAGAAAGGCAACTACAGCCTCGCCACCGTGCTCTCCAAGCGCCTGCCGACCCTCGGCAGCCAGGGCGCACTGATGGTCAACGTGGCGCAGAACCCCGCGCAGCTGAGCCAGACCACCCGCTTTGGCGCCCGCGACCATGCCACCGCCGACGTCGTCGGCCTGGGTCTGCGCCGCCTGGCCAAGCAGGACCCGGAAAAGGCCATCACCCTGCTGGACTACTACAGTTCGGTGCTGCCCTTCTCCAGCGACGAGAAGGTCTCCATCGCCCGCGAGATCGGCCTGAGCCTGGCGCGCCGCTACGATCCGCGCGCCCTGCCGATGATGGTCAAGTACGACCCGCAACTGCGCGACGACACCGTCACCGAATGGCGCCTGCGCCTGCTGCTGCGCCTGGGCCGCTGGGAAGAAGCCTACGAGCTGACCCGCGCGCTGCCGCCGTCGCTGGCCGAGACCAACCGCTGGAAGTACTGGCAGGCGCGCTCGCTGCAACTGGCGCAGCCGCAGAACAAGCAAGCCGTCAGCCTGTACAAGCCGGTGGCCGACGAGCGTGACTTCTATGGTTTCCTCGCCGCCGACCGGATCAATGCACCGTACCAGCTGAACAACCGCCCGGTTTCGCCGGATGCCGGCACCATGCAACGCGTTCGCAATGCGCCGAGTACCCGCCGCGCGCTGGAGTTCTACGCCCGTGGCGAGATCATCAACGCCCGCCGCGAGTGGTACCACGCCGCCCGCCACCTGAGCCACGATGAGCTGCTGGCCCAGGCCAAGATCGCCTACGACATGCAGTGGTACTTCCCGGCCATTCGCGCCATCAGCCAGGCCAAGTACTGGGACGACCTGGATATCCGTTTCCCGATGGCCTACCGCAACACCCTGGTGCGCGAGGCGCGCAACCGCGGCCTGCATTCCAGCTGGGTGTTCGCCATCACCCGCCAGGAAAGCGCCTTCATGTCCGATGCGCGCTCTGGCGTCGGCGCCACCGGCCTGATGCAGCTGATGCCGGCCACCGCCAAGGAAACCTCGCGCAAGTTCGGCATCCCGCTGGCCTCGCCGCAGCAACTGATAGTGCCGGATGTGAACATCCAGCTCGGCGCCGCCTACCTGAGCCAGGTTCACGGCCAGTTCAACGGCAACCGCGTGCTCGCCACCGCCGCCTACAACGCCGGCCCCGGCCGCGTAAGGCAATGGCTGAAGGATGCGCGCCACCTGGCCTTCGACGTCTGGGTGGAGACCATTCCGTTCGACGAGACCCGTTCCTACGTGCAGAACGTGCTGTCCTACGCGGTGATCTACGGACAGAAGCTCAATGCGCCACAACCCATCGTCGACTGGCACGAACGCTTCTTCGACGAGCTCTGACACCCTCCACCGCCCGGCACCCGCCGGGCGGTTTTCATTCCCTCAAGGAAAAAAGGAAATTTCCATGCGCAAGACCGTTCTCTCGCTTTCCATGCTTGCCGCAGGCCTGCTCAGCGCCGAACTCGCCCTCGCCGCCTGCGAGAAGCCGCGCAACGCCTTCGACAGCGTGTACTGCCTGAGCACCGAGTACGCCCAGGTCGACCGCGAGCTGAACAATGAATTCGGCACCCTGCGCAAGATGCTCAACGACGGCCAGAAGGCCGCGCTGAAGAAGAGCCAGATCGCCTGGATCAAGGACCGCGACGCCCAGTGCAGCTACGAGCGCGACGGCGGTTACTTCGTCAACCTGCAGTGCGCCGTGGACAAGACCAACGAGCGCCTGGCCGTGCTGCGCGAGCGTGAGCGCGAGTGTCAGAGCACCGGTTGCGTCGACAGCAAGCTGTAAGGCGCCGACGGCGAACAACCGTGAAAGTTGTTCGCCCTGCGGTTACCTGCAGGCGCTAGCTTGCTCGCGAAAAGTTTCCGTCGGCACAGGCGGCAGGCGGGTTCGCGAGCAAGCTCGCTCCTGCACGTTGGGGCCAGGCGCGCAACCCTACGCGTGATGTGACTATGCGCCCTACTCCAGAACTTCTACTTCCATACCCACGCGCAGTGTCCCGCTGTTCAGGGCGATCAGGTTCTCGCCGAACAGCGCCTCGCCATTGACGTTGCGATAACCCAGTAGCGTGGCCAGCGGTTCACGGGCGGCGTCGCGCTCGCCAGTATGCGGGTCGATGGTGGTGAGGATGCAGCGCGCGCAGGGCTTGGCCACCTTGAAGGCGACGTCGCCGATGCGGATGCGCTTCCAGCCGTCTTCCGCAAACGGTTCGGCGCCAGTGACCACCAGGTTCGGGCGGAAGCGCAGCATCTCCAGCGGGCGGCCAACCTTCGTCGACAGGTCGTCCAGCGAGCCCTGGCCGATCAGCAGCAGCGGGAAGCCATCGGCGAAGTGCACGTGCTCGCCGGGCTCGGCGTAGGCGGTGTCCACCTGCCGCGCACGCTGCTCGGGCATCTGCACCAGGCGCACATCACGCTCGAGGAATGCGCTCAGCCACTGCGCGGCGGCATCGCCGGCATCCGGCACCTGCAGCATGTCACGCCAAATCAGCACGCCACGCAGGTTGTCATCGCGTCCCGGCACTTGCAGCAGCAGGTCGTCCATGCCCGGTGCACGCAGGCGCAACGCCTGGAATTCGTCCTGCCAGCGCGCCTCGATACGGCCCATCTGCGGCAGCAGGCGCTGGGTGAGGAAGCGCCCGTTGGCGGAGTCGACCACCATCCAGCGTCGATCCCCTTCCAGGCCCAGGGCGTCCAGGCGAACGGACTCCAGGGGCTCGTAGGCAGTGGATTTGACCGGGTAGCGGTAGAGCTCGCTGAGGGTGTACATCGGAGGCTTCCTTTCGGGCAGGCGAAAGCGACCTTATACGGTGTGGAACGGGCGTCTAGCAATGGGCACTCTCCTGCAGGAGCGGGCTTGCTAGCGAACAGCTGGATGCCGGTATATCCGACGACGAGCGTTCGCGAGCAAGAACTAGGCGTCCCCCTCGCTCCTACAGGGAGATCGGAGCTAGGCGGGAACTTTCTGCAGGCGGCGGCGTACCACCTCCACCAGCTGGTCCGGCTGGAACTTGGAGAGGAAGTCGTCGCAGCCGACCTTCTTCACCATGGCGTCGTTGAAGCTACCCGACAGCGAGGTGTGCAGCACCACGTAGAGGTCACGCAGGCGCGGGTCGTTGCGGATCTCGGTGGTCAGCCGGTAGCCGTCCATTTCCGGCATCTCGGCGTCGGTGAAGATCATCAGCAGCTTCTCTTCCATGTCCAGGCCTTCATCGGCCCAGCGCTTGAGCTGCTGCAGCGCGCGCAGGCCGTCGGTCGCCACGTGCAGGCGCAGACCGAGCTGGCCAAGGGTATCGCGCAGCTGAGAGATAGCGACACTGGAGTCGTCCACCACCAGCACTTCGCGGCCTCGGGTCTGGCTGAGCAGCGTGTCGTCCAGGCGGTCGCTGGAGACACGGGTGTTCATCGGTACGATCTCCGCGAGCACCTTCTCCACGTCAATAATCTCCACCAGGCGGTCTTCCACCTTGGTGATCGCGGTCAGGTAATGCTGGCGGCCGGCGCCACCGGGCGGCGGCTGGATCGATTCCCAGTTGAGGTTGAGGATGCGCTCCACCCCACCCACCAGGAACGCCTGCACCGAGCGGTTGTACTCGGTAACGATGATGGTGCTGTTGGCATCCGGGGTCAGCGCGCGCATGCCGATGGCGCGCGACAGGTCGATCACCGGCAGCGTCTGGCCGCGCAGGTTGATCACCCCGCAGATCATCGGGTGGCGCTGCGGGATCAGCGTCAGGCGCGGCAGTTGCAGCACCTCCTGCACCTTGAACACGTTGATCGCGAACTGTTGCCGCCCGGCGAGGCGGAAGACCAGGATTTCCAGGCGATTCTCGCCTACCAGTTGGGTGCGTTGATCGACAGTGTCGAGAATACCGGCCATGCCTGCTCCAGATTCGGAATGAGTCGTGCGGGAGAGCTATCGGCCGTATCGGCACCAACAAGATACTGGCCGTACGCCATCATGCACGACTTGTCCGGTCCGGACCAGCGCGATCAGCCTTGTTCGGCAACGAGCCGCCCAGTGGACGAGAGCAGCGGCGAGTCTGCCGGCAGGTGCATGGCGAGCGCTGCCGGGCGTACCTCGAAGCGCAGCTTGCGGCCCTCCAGCGGCTCACCGTCGAGATTGACGTCCAGGCCCTCGCGGGCTTCAACCTCAACCCAGGGCAGGCGCGCCCGGATGAAGACGTCCTGGATGCCGAACCCGCTACTGCCCAGCAATGCGCCCAGCGTACCGACCATGTCCTGCGGGGTGGGCAGGATGCTCACGTCCAGCAGCCCGTCATCCGCCGTGGCCTGCGGGCAGAGCACATGTCCGCCGCCAGCCTGTCGGCCATTGCCGATGCCCAGGGCGAGGAATTCGCCTTCCCACTCGAAATCCGGTCCGGTAAAGCGCCCCTGGGCCGCATGGACTTCAGAAAAGCGCGTCAGGCCGGTCAGCAGGTAGGCTGCGCCGCCGAGCAGCTTCTTCAAGTCTTCCGGGGTGTTGGCGGTGACCTTCGAACCGAAGCCACCCGTGGCCATGTTCAGGAAGAACTGTCCGTCGACCTCCCCCAGGTCGATAGGGCGCGGCGGCACGTCCAGCAAGGCCAGCGCGGCCGCGGGTTCAAGCGGAACGCCGGCGGCGCGGGCGAAGTCGTTGGCAGTGCCCAGCGGCAGGATGGCCAGGCTGGCCTTGCCCCCGGCCTGGACCAGCGCCTCGGCGACGTCGCGCACGGTGCCGTCGCCACCGCCGGCGATCAGCGTGGTGTATCCCGCCGCCAGGCCCTCCTCCACCAGCCGCCGAGCATCACCGCCCTCCCAGGTCACCCTGACATCCAACTGGCGCCCCGCTTCGCGCGTGGCCAGCACGGCGGCACGCACTTCGTCGTTGGCGGCTTGCTTGCCGTGCAGGATCAGCAGGGCCCTGGGCTGGGTCATGGTCGGCTTCCTCGCGAGTAGTCCATTGAGCGTCAACTAATGGACCCAGAGTAGCGCGGGAAAATTTCCTCGCTTTTCATCACTGAATCGGGAATGGGCGGTTCAGGCCGGGTAGCCGGTGATCTCCCGAATGCTCTGGTACAGCGGCTTGAGCTGCTTGTACATGCGCTGGTAGACCTCGTTGTACAGCCGCTCGTAGGTCCGCTGCGCCTCGGGGCGCGGGTGGAAGACGTCGCCGACGCGGGTCATGGCGGCGATGGCGCTGGCGAAGTCCGGATAAAGCTTCAGCCCCACCGCGCAATCGATGGCAGCGCCCAGGCCGGAGGCTTCGTAGACGTGCGGGCGCTCCGCCGGCAGGCCGAAGATGTCGGCAGTGAGCTGCATCGCCGCGTCGCTCTGCGAGCCGCCACCGGCCACGCGCAGGCGCTGGATGCGGGTGCCGGAGCGTTTCTCGATGCGCTCCTTGCCCTGGCGCAGCGCGTAGGCCAGGCCTTCGAGGATGGCGCGGTAGATGTGCGCGCGGGTGTGCACGTCGCCGAAACCGATGATCGAGCCCTTGGCCTCCAGGCCCGGCTCGCGGATGCCCGGCGTCCAGTAGGGTTGCAGCATCAGGCCCATGGAGCCGGCTGGCACGCTGTTGACCAGTTCGTCGAAGAGTTTCTCCGGCTCGACGCCCAGCTCCTCGGCACGCTGCATCTCGCGCAGGCCGAACTCGCGCTTGAACCAACTGACCATCCAGAAGCCGCGGTAGATCATCACCTCGGTGTTGTAGTGATCGGGAATCGCCGCCGGGTACGGCGGGATCAGCGGGATGGTTTCCAGGTAGCGCGAACGGGTGGTGTTGATGGTCGCGGTGGTGCCGTACGACAGGCATGCCACGCTCGGGTCGATCGCGCCCGCGCCGAGTACTTCGCAGGCCTTGTCGGCACCCGCGGCGATCAGCGGCAGGCCTTCGGGAATACCGGTCAGGCGGCTGGCCTCGGCGGTGATCTCGCCCAGTTTCTCACCGGGCTTGTACAGCTCCGGTAATTGCTCGGGGCGCACGTCGATCGCCTGCCACTTCCAGTCCCGCGGCGCAGCCCAGGCGAGCTTCTTGTAGTCGAACGGCAGGTAGGCAACGCTGCAGGCCACCGAGTCCACGTAACGCCCGCACAGGCGCTGGGTGAGGAAGCCCGAGAGCAGCAGCAGCTTGTGGGTGCGCTGGTGGATGTCCGGCTGCTGCTGGGCCACCCAGTTCACTTCGGCCTGGGTGCGGAAGTAGTCCACCGCGCCCTGCGCGCCCACCAGCTTGAACAGCCAGCCCCAGGGCCCCTTGATCGGATCGCCCAGCTCCGCGCGGCGCTGGTCCAGCCAGATGATCGCCGGGCGCAGGGCCTGGCCGGCTTCGTCGAGGTGAATCACCGTGCCGCGTTGGGTAGTCAGCGACACGCCACGAATGCGGCTGCGGTCGATGTCGACACTGGCCCACAGGCGCTTGCACGCCTCGCCC
This sequence comes from Pseudomonas sp. AU12215, assembly GCF_001675465.2. NCBI lineage: Bacteria > Pseudomonadati > Pseudomonadota > Gammaproteobacteria > Pseudomonadales > Pseudomonadaceae > Pseudomonas > Pseudomonas sp. AU12215. Next base: position 38,781 of record NZ_MACM02000049.1, on the reverse strand, counting down.
AGCTGCTCCCAGTAATAGTCCGGGTGCTGCTCCGCCCAACCGGGCTGCGAGGAGAAATACGCCTCCAGCTCGACCTTGCCCTTGCCCACCAGGTTGCCCTGGAGATCGAAGAGCAGCGCGCGCACGCTCTGAGTGCCGTTGTCGATGGCCAGCAGGTAGTTGTTGTTATTCATGGGGCTCTTGGTCATGGAGGGTCGGTCAGTGCGGAAGGCTGTAGCTGCGGCGCCACAGCTCCAGGTAGTCCTGTTCTTCCTGTTTCCAGCGCGCGTCGTCCCAGCCCAGGCGGCGCTGACACAAGGCGCGAATCCTCGGCAACTCGGCAGCGCCACCATCGGCCAGCAGCAGGCCAATGCGGGTGCGACGCAGCAGCAGGTCGTCCAGGTGCAGCACCAGTTCGCCTTCCGCCGCCCAGGCCAGCTCGGCCCAGAGCGAATCGGTATGGCCGATACACTCGCTGCCCACCTCGTTCAGAAGGCGCGCCAGTTCCGGCAAGGAGCGCCCATGGCGCCCGCGCAGGCGGCGCTGCTGAGGTGGAATGAGGCCCGGCAGGACGACGTCCTCGACGGCCGCGAAGACGTGGTCAGGCGCAGTTTCCAGCTGGCGCTCCAGCATTGGCGCACAAGCGGCAAGCACCTCCAGCGCCAGCAGGCGGAAGGTCGTGAGCTTGCCGCCAGCAAGAGTCACGCACCCGGGCTCGACCCACAGCGCATGCTCGCGTTTTTCATCCGACGGCTTGAGCGAGGGCGTGCCATCGCTGACCACCGGGCGTACACCGGCCCAGGTAGAGCGCACATCGCCGGCGGTGATCTGCGCAGCCGGAAACTGCTGCGCGCAGGCGGCCAGCAAGTACTCCAGCTCTTCGCGGCTGATGGCCGCGTCATCGTCCAGGGTTTCCCGGTGATCCAGGTCGGTGGTGCCGACCACGGTCGCCCCTTCCCAGGGGAAGACAAAGACCGGACGCTTGTCCTGCCCGTGCATGAAGCTGAACGCATGGGTGACTGGCAGGCGCCAGGCCGGCAGCAACAGGTGGCTGCCACGCAGCGGGCGGATGTGCTCGCTGCCGTGCTTCTGCCGCAGCGCATCGGCCCAGGCGCCAGTGGCCAAGGCGACGGCGCGGCTACGGAAGGTGAAGCGCTCGCCGCTCTCGCGATCCTCGGCAACCAGCCCCTGAACGCGACCGTCGCGGCGATCCAGTTCGATCACCTTCAAACCATTCAGTGCTTCGCCGCCCTCGGCTCGCGCTTCGCCCAGCACACGCATGACCAGGCGCGCGTCATCGGTCACCGCATCCTGGAAGCGGGTGCCGCCCAGCAGGCGATCTTCCTTCAGGCCCGGCGCCAGGTAGCGCAGTTCCTCCAGGCGATGGAACAGGTGATTGCGCCGCCCCGCCAGCGCGTCGTACAGCGACAGCAGGGTGCCGAACACCCGCGGGCCGGGGAAGCCGCCCTGGTAGTGCGGCATGATGAAGCTCAGCGGATCGACCAGCCCCGGCGCCTCGCCCAGCAGGCGCTGGCGCTCGCGCACCGAGTCACGGGTCAGGCCGAACTGGCCCTTGGCGATGTAGCGCAGGCCGCCGTGAACCATCTTCGATGAGCGGCTGGAGGTGCCCCAGGCGAAATCGCGCTGCTCGACCAGCAGGCAGCGCCATCCGCGCCGTGCCGCTTCGCGCAGGATGCCGGCGCCGGTGATGCCGCCGCCGACCACGATCAGGTCCCAGTCGCGTGCCGCCAGCTCCGGCAGCGCCTGCGCGCGCCAGGCTGCGTTCCAGGCAGGCATGGGTTCAGTCCTGCAGCAAGGTGCCGGGGTTCAGCCGGCCGGAGGGATCGAAATGCCCGGCCAGCGCCTTGATCGCCGCCATGCCCAGCGGGCCCTTTTCCACCGGCAGGTAAGGCGCGTGGTCCTTGCCCACGCCGTGCTGGTGGCTGATGGTGCCGCGGTTCTGGGCGATGGTCTGGCTGGCGGCATGCTTGAGCTTGCGCCAGCGCTCGTGTGTCTGCGCATAGCTGGCGGCCGGGCGGAACACGTAGGTGGTGTAGATGCTAGAACCCTCGCCGTAGACGTGCGACAGGTGGGTGAACACGTGCACGCGCTCGCCCTCGGCGGCCAGGCCTTCGCGCAGGCAGGCCTCGATACGGTTGAGCAGGTTGTCCACGTTGGACCAGTCGGTGGCGGTTTCCAGGGTATCGACCACGTAGCCGTTCTCCCACAGCGCTTCGCGCAGGTAGGGGAAGCGGAAGCGGTTCTGCGCCCATTTCCTGCCCAGCAGGGTGCCGGTGAACACGCCGCCGAAGCCCTTGAGCAGGCGGCGCGCGGCGCGCAGCGACGTCGCGTTCTGCGCGCGGTCACCGGTGACGCCGAAGGTCAGCATGCACTTGCCCTCGGCCGCGCCGCGCATCTTCAGGTAGCGCTCCAGCCAGGCGATCTGCCCCGGATGGCCGGCCAGGGCCAGTTGAGTGGTGGTCTCGATGGCATTCGACAAGCGCAACATCGACAGCGGCACGCGCGCCTGCACCAGGGTGCGGATGCCTTCCAGCGCCTGCTCCCAGGACGGCAGGAACACCGCGTAGAAACGTTCATCGTCGGCGATGCGCGTGACCCGTACCTTCACCGACGAGAGGATGCCGAAGCGGCCTTCGGAACCCATCACCATCTCGCGCAGGTCCGGGCCTGCGGAGGACGCAGGGAAGGTCGGGATCTCCAGGCTGCCGGCGAAGGTTTCCAGTGTGCCGCCGGCGAACAGTTGCTCGATGCGCCCGTAGCGCAGCGACTGCTGGCCACTGGAGCGGCTGGCAACCCAGCCGCCGAGGGTGGAAAGCTCCCAGGACTGCGGGAAGTGGCCGAGGGTGTAACCACGGGCGCGCAGCTGGCTTTCCACCTGCGGGCCGTTGGCGCCGGGGCCAAAAGTGGCGATCAGGCTCTGCTCGTCCAGCTCCAGCAGGCGGTTCATGTGTTCCAGGGAAACGGTGAGCACCGCCTTGTCGGACTCCGGCGGGTTGATATGACCGGCCACCGAAGTACCGCCGCCGTAGGGGATCACCAGGCAGTCCCAGAGCTCGGCGAACTTCAGCAGCTCGCGGATCTGCTCGGCAGTCTGCGGGTAGGCCACGCCATCGGGGAACACACCGAACTCGCCTTCGCGCATCGCCAGCCAGTCCGGCAGGCTCTGGCCTCGGGCGTGCAGCAGGCGGTCGCGGGCTTCGCGCACCACCAGCGGATGCTCGGGCAGGCGCGAGGCCGGTACCTTGGCCAGTACCTGCTCCAGCGTCGCGTCCGGCAGCGTCAGGCCCGGGCCGACCAGTTCGGCGAGAAAACCGCGTCCGTTGTCGGGCAGTTCCACCACCGTCGTTTCTTCACCCCAGCCGTTCCAGCGTCGCATGCCCGCTCCTTTTATTCAGGGTCTCTGTCTGCAATTTCGATTGCTATTTCGGTGCCGCTTGATGGCTGCCTATACTAGCCAGCCGCCCTGCCCTGTCACTGTCGGATCAAGACAGGCGCAGTTGCCGATCGAGACACCAGAACAAGAACGAACGCCATGCATTCCCTCGGCTATACCTCCGTCCCCGCATTGCTGAAATACCTGCGCCACGCCGAGTCCCTCGGCATGGACCTGGACGTCGCCCTCAAGGCCGCGGGCCTTGCGCGCTCGCAACTGAGCGACAACAGCCAGCGCCTGCCCAGCGAGGCTCACGAACGCCTGCTGCAGCATTTGTGCGCGCATTCCGGCGACCCGCTGTTCGGCCTGCACTCTGCACGCTTCGTGCAGCCGGGCTCGTGGAGCGTGCTGGGCTACATCACCATGAACTGCGCCAACCTGGGCGAAGCCATGGGCCGCATCATTCCCTACGAGAAGCTGGTCGGCGACATGGGCGTCAGCCGCCTGGAGCCTGGCGGAGACCACATCAAGCTGATCTGGAATTGCCGCCACGAGGCCGCGCAGATCCGCCGGCACATGGTGGAGAACGTGCTGGCCTCCTGGCTGCTGTATGCGCGCTGGATCGCCGACACCAGCGGCTCCCCGCAGGAAGTCTGGTTCGAACACCCACAGCCCGAGGGCACCGATATCGCCGAGTACGAGCAGCTATTCGGCTGCCCGGTGCGTTTCGAGCAACCCTTCAGCGCCCTGCTGGTGCCCCTGCAACTGCTGAGCTATCCCCTGCGCCAGGCCGACGCCAACCTGCTGCGCACCCTGGAAGAACACGCCCTGGCGCTGATGGCCGAGCTGGACGACGACGAGCCGCTGCCGCTGCGGGTGAAGAACGCCCTGCGCCTGCTGCTCAAGGATGGCCTGCCGCGCAAGGAGCGTGTCGCCGAACGTTTCGAGATGACGGTGCGCACCCTGCAGCGCCACCTGCAGCAGGCCGGCACCAGCTACCAGCAGATCCTCGACGAGCTGCGCCAGGAGCTGGCCGAGCATTACCTGGTACACAGCGACCTGCCGATCCAGGACATCGCCCAGTACCTGGGCTTCACCGAGTCGCGCTCGTTCCACCGCAGCTTCAAGGGCTGGACCGACCAGACACCGGGCGAGTATCGCCAGCAGCATAAGAAAACGCCGGTCTGAGACCGGCGTTTTTAGCATCCAGCAAAATCTAGAAAAATCCGAGAACCCTAGAAAATAAAGGTATTACGGCCTACCATTGGTCTCATAACGTCCAGCAAAGACTAGCTGAATCCACCGCCAAAGTGTGGGTCAAGGTGTGGGTTTACCGAAGAGGCAAGGGTATGGGTAAGCTGACGAGCAAGACTGTCGAGTCATTGGCAAGAGCCTCAGTCGCGGGAAAGACCAATGACGGTGATGGGCTCTACTTCCAGGTAGCCAAAGGCGGCTCCTCAAGCTGGATCTTCCGATACAAGCTGAATGGGAAAAGTCGCGAGATGGGGCTTGGCCCCTTCCCCACAGTTTCCCTCAGCCAAGCGCGACTGCTTGCAGGGGAGCAGCGAAAAAATCTCGTCAGTGGTGCCGACCCTCTCGCTAAACGCGATGCCGAAAAGGAGGCGAAGCGCGAAGCCGAGCGTTCAGCTGCTGCACAACGCACCACATTCGAAGAGCTTGCAGACGAGCATCTGAAAGCTCACGGAGAAAACTGGTCGGAGAAATGGCGCACGGGTTGGCTTCGTAAGCTTGAGCTCCATGCCTTCCCTGTCTTAGGCAAGTTCTCCGCGGATGCCGTACAGACCGAGCACGTACTGAAGGTCCTGCGCCCCATCTGGGCATCTAAAACCCGTACTGCAGATGAGATACGCGGCCAGATCGAGCAAATCCTCGATGCCGCGAAAGCGCACGGACTACGTCAGGGAGATAACCCCGCTCGCTGGCGCGGGCACCTTGAAAATCTCCTCAGCAAAGCTGAAAAGAAAAAGGCACGACAGCGGCAGCACTTTCCCGCCATGCACTGGCGTGATCTGCCGGAACTGATAGCCAAGCTCCAGAAGGACTCCAGCCGAGATGCATTAGCTGCTCGCCTGTTGATTATCACGGGCGCAAGATCGCACATGGTGCGACTCGCCCAGTGGAGCGAGTTCGATCTCGAAGAGGGAATATGGACGCTTCCTGCCGAACGCATGAAGATGAAAAAAGCCTTTCTCGTTCCCCTACCTGCGCCAGCCATAGAACTGCTTCAGACGGTGAAGCATACTGACTCGCCGTTCCTCTTCCCCGGGCACGGTAAAAGCGGGGTCATGCACACTAACGCGATCCGCAACCTGCTCCATCGGTTAGGACATGCTGACATCACACGTCACGGATTCCGCTCAACCTTCCGAGATTGGGCAAGTGAATGCACACACTACCCACGAGAAGTTTGCGAGTTTGCTTTAGCACACGATGAGCGAGACCAAACCGAAGCGGCCTACTCGCGCTCGGATTTTCTGGAGAGACGCCGGGCATTGATGAGCGACTGGGCGGCATATTGCATTGCCACAAACGCAACGAGCGACAGTTACTAGGCCTAACGCGCACCAACCACATTAAGTCCATTAATTACAGAGCCCCAACGAGCAGGCCAAAGGGGGGCTTCTCTCACCACCAGTCGGTACTGCAATCCCTTATCAAGCTAAGTAAGCTCGCCGCCCATGACGGCCTTTCATTGCGGCGACGCCTAACAGCTTGGCGCCAGTGCCCCGCCTGCACGCCAGAAGCACCGATGACCGGGCAGACTACATCCGCCACAATCCCAAACTGTTTTCGCGACCTGAATCAACCCGTTCGGACACCAAATGACTCTCTACTGCGATCTACACAGGTAGGACCCGCCCTCGGTGCATACTGTACGTTCCTGGCAACCATGAAGACTGGGCTGGGGATGCAGCGTCTAAGGTCGTGGATAGCCGTCTTTCCTTCCACTGGTAACGCAAATGCCCACGCCAGCAACTCAAAGTTGATAGGCTTTCGTGACCCTAATATTGGAGTTACGCCGTTGGCGAACTGGACCTTATCTGTGAACGGCAAACTCGCTGGCCCGATGGATACCGAAAAGGCGAAGTTGATTGCCAGGGAATCACCAGGCTCCTGGTGCTGGCGGTCTGGCATGTCTGACTGGGAGTTGGTCCACCTTGTGCCTGAAATCCGCCCGGCGAAACGTGACGGTACCCCGCTACCCGCCCCGGCAGCTGAGATGATCTCGGCGAAGCCGTTGTCGTTTCCGGCCGGAGTGGCGCTTGCCTCTACCTATTCCCCTCCTGCATCCGCCCCTGAGCCAACGCCGCCCCCTTCAGTTGCATCCAGCACCGTGGTTCAGGAGTTACCTGGCGGAGGCATGTCCCAAGGCTATGGATCGAATAAGCGTACCGATGGGATCGACTATAAGGTGCACGGAAGCGACCTGCAGTTTGTAGAGGTGGAGCTGGACGAGGGCGAGAGTGCAGTCGCGGAGGCCGGGGCCTTGATGTTCAAGTCTCCCAGCGTCGAGATGACAACGATTTTTGGGGATGGCAGCGATTCGGACAGCGGATTCGTGGGCAAGCTTTTCAGCGCCGGGAAGAGGCTCATCACTGGTGAGGGAATGTTCACCACAGTCTTCACTCAGAAGCGGCCCGGCAAGGGCGTCGTTGCCTTCGCTGCGCCCTTCCCCGGCACAATCCTCGCTCTGGATCTTAAAGCCTTCGGCGGGCGCCTTATCTGCCAGAAGGACAGCTTCCTGGCCGGCTCCAAGGGCGTCTCTATCGGCTTGCACTTCCAGAAGAAGATCCTCACAGGCTTGTTCGGCGGCGAAGGGTTCTGTCTGCAGAAGTTGGAAGGGGATGGTGTGGTGTTCGTCCACATGGGCGGAACCTTACGCAAGATCGAGCTCGCTCCTGGGGAGCAGTTGGACATCGACACGGGCTGTCTTGCTGCTATGACTGCCAGCGTCGACTTTGACATTCGGCCTGCAGGTGGGATCAAAAGCATGCTTTTTGGCGGCGAGGGTATGTTCCTCGGCACTCTTCGCGGGCCGGGAACTGTTTGGATACAGTCACTCCCCTTTAGCCGGCTCGCGAGTCGGTTCCTGGCTGCAGCCCCCAATGGTGGCGGACAGCGCCAAGGTTAAGGCTTCGATGCGGGGAGATTCGCTAGCATCCCAACTCCCGAATATGCCGAGGGCCGGATCTCCCGGCCCTCTTTTCGAAGTTGTCAGCGAAATCAGGATGTTAGCCTTCTGTGCCCCGTGAATCTCATGTCTGACGATGAAGAAATCCTCCGCGGTACCCAAGTACCGCCAATCCCAACTCGACGACAATCGGACCCTTGCCGAGCAAGCCGCGTCATCTAGAGCCAAGCCTGCACGCGAGCCAGCCGAGAGGCCCACTGCCGGACGGGATTCGAAGGTAGTACCGATTCGGCACGCGCCGGCCAAACGGCCTGCCAGCTTCTGGGGAGAAGTACCAGGCTTGAATTCGGAGACGCTGATCGTATTGTTTTGTTGCCTAGGTGCCGGTCTCGTATTTGGGGTCCCGCTCGGCGCCTGGCTGTTTGTCACCGGGGTTACTCTCTGGTGATGCAGAGTTGACCTTTCTCTGATCGCGTAACTCCCGCATTGCGGTTACTGCTACGTCGAAGGCCTGCAGAGCCTGCTTGATGATCTCGGCAACCTGCTCCTCCTGTACCTCACTCAGTTTGCTTTGGTCGGCGCCGTCGCCGATCCAGGCAATGATCTTCTGCTGGCGCTGATCACGGACGGCTTGATCCGGGATCTTCTGCTTGAGGAACGTCAGCCAGTCCAGTTCTCGCTTCTCGTCTCCGTTGCACCGACCACACGCCAAGACGTGGTTGTGCACGCCGTTCTTGCCTCCCAAGGCCGCAGAGATGATGTGGTCGACCTGCCCGTCACGAGCTTCCTTGCTCACCTCGACATCGCAGTAGGCGCAGCGGTTGCTGAAGTGCTTCCAAAGCATCGCAAGTTCATCGGCTGTGGGGTATGGATCGATGATGGCCATCAAGGAGCGACGGATCTGGTTCCTCGCAATTGAGGGGCTGTGTTTGGCCATGGTTTACCCTGCTGCATCACTTACTGGAAATACGCCGAGCAGCACCTGAGCACACCGTGTAGCCGGAGCGCTCAGGACTTTCCGGTCTTAGACGTACTGCTTACTGCCCTTCCGGTCCAGTGGACGTCCCTTGAAGACGTGGGGGCCATCCATAGTCAGATCCAACTGCCCCCCCTTCCAGCTGAGCCAGGGAGTGGCTTCACTCCCAGAGCGGGAGGTTGCTCCGCTTGGGCTGATGGTGATCTCGTCCCCGTCAACGACCACAGTACCCAGCACGTAGGTGTAAACCAGGCTGCTGAAGAACCCACCCTTCTTGAATTCGAAGGCACACTCCACGACCTGGTCGCCGTACTCCATTCTCATACGTGGTTTCAGAGAGGAGATGGAAACAGCTCCGTTGTCGACGGCCGAGTAGACGCTGCAAACCAGCGCCACCTTCCCGCCCATGAGCTTGGAGATGGCTGGGTTGATTTCGACTGTCTCGATCCCCGGAGCCGATGCACTCGCGCTTACAACGTCGCCGGTGTGCAGCACATAGGGGTCAGAAGCGAAAGCCCCGCTCTTGTCGGGGGCCTGGATGATGGACATGCGCCCGTCTGGACGAAGGATGCCAATGCGTAGATCTAGGTCGTCGTTGTCGCGGCCGTCACCGTTGTCGATCCAGGTTGCGGAGACCTTGATTGCTTTCGGCGCAGACGGGCCTTTCTCAAGAGACACCTTGTGCGTCGCACCAGGCTTCTCAAGGGTGATTACGGTCTTCGTCAGTTTGACGGGAGAGGCCGGCGGCTGGGCCGCGGCCGGAGGAGGAGCATCATCTACTTCAACTCCGTACATACCGCATAGCCCGGCGAGGCCAGAAGCGAATCCCTGCCAAACCGAGCGCGCTTTCGCCTGTCCGCCCCGCACATAGAGCTCAAGCACGATGATGCCGGTTTCCTGATCGAAAGCACCTGGGATAAGGTCCAGTACCTGATCTCCAGCGATCACGCGTGCCCGTAGATCACGGACTGCTGCAAAGCCGCCCACGGGCCCGTCTTGTGTCAGGGTGATTGCGATCTTAGTGACACCGGTTGGCAGACAGTTCAGGTCGAAGCTGATCGCATGCTTCACCTGCCCAGAATCCCTTGCAGGTTCGATGAACGATGCAGCAGAGGATGGGTGCACCGGTGCATTGAAGAAGACCATCCCTTCGTCGTTCTGGACTTTTCCAGCTTCAGTCACAAGGAAAGCTGTGAGATTCACATCAAGGCCGTCCCCGTCCTTGTGGGTGACCTCTACCTTACCCTGGGTATGAGTGAGTGCAGTGTTTTCGCCGGGTTTGAGTTGTTGCGTCATGTCTTGCCATTTCCTTGGGTTTATACAGAGGCGTCCTGCGCCTGTTCTGGAAAGATTCGGATGCCGATGGAATCTGAATCTCGTGGCTGAAGTGTAACGGCCGATTCGGCGAATTTACGTCTGTTGGGGCCAGGGATTCCAGACCAGGTGTTTCGGCCGGGTGATGCGCTACCGCCCGTTATCATTCCCGGCTTCAATCATGAACCCACCGAATTTCCTGGAAATTCAGATCAGGCTCGAAGTCCACGGAGAACGGTACATGAAGCACCACCAAGCTGTGTTCCACATGCAAGGGAACGACGTCGGCCACCTCAGCGCCACGGGCTTGGATTGGTTGAGTGAAGTTGGCCGAGTTCATGGCACCACCCACGTACACAGCCACGTCTTCCCTCAGCTTGGGAGCATGATGTCTGCATGGCGCGGCGAAGACCTGGTGGCCTATTTCATCCGGGTCGGGGAATCTGCAGGACGTGTTGATCTTCACTGCGTGCAGATTGCTGGTGATATGGCCCACGGGATGGACCTACAGCTTCACCAATCCCCTGACGATGCTCTGTCCTCGGGCCTGGCGTGGATGCTGGAGATCAGCGATACCCTGCCCTGCCTCGCTCTTGATGGGATGGAAAATGAAGCCGGAGACCTCGTCAGGTTATGCTGGGATCGTGAGGGAAGGCTGGTCGGCTACTTCGCTACGCTCCAGGACCCTCTTGGCTGGACTTACCTTACCCAACGGGTCATTCAGCAAGCCATTGATGTTCCAGCCGCTGCCGCATAGGTTCTGGCACGTGCATCCAGGAGCTATGGTCGAAGCCTCACCACCTTTCAGGTCACACCTATGAGCGCTGCAGCACATGCACTGGACCACCGCAAAAGCCGTATCAGCCAAATCGCCGCCAAGATTGTGGAATCGCGAGTTGCCCGTGGAGAGATTAATCCGGGCTGTCACGCGGCGATGGATGCCGCCTGCCACGAGGCGGTGCTCGACGCGAAACAGCTGTATGACGCCGCGGTTGAGTTCGTGAGCTGATCAGAGGAAGCCCGCGGACTACCGATGGCTTCCATCCCGAATCGCTGGCGTTGGCGGTTTAATTGCAGTTCCGCGGCGGGACAGAGTCGAAGTCTTTGAGCTTCGCCCATCCGAAGATCTTGCCTGCCGCCTGATCAGGTTCAGGCAAATCGTAATCTGGCGTCGTAACCAGCTGGATGTACCCGTTTGCCTCTGCCCCAACCGTGAACGAACTGAAGGTCTTCAGTAAGGAATTAGTGCCTTCGCCATCTGGCTGGCTGAGGATGACGATCTGCTGTTTGAACTGCAGGTTGCCGTCAGGCCCGACGGTGTTCTTGGGGTACACGCACTGACCGATATTGCTTGCGGCAAAAGCCATGCTCGATCCGAGAGTAGACAGTGCCAGGGCCAGAATCAGCTTCTTCATTGATCGTTCCTTGATGATGAATGTTGGTGCCTCCAAGGTTATCATTCAGGTGGCACATTGGGGTTGAGTTGCCATCATCGGAACGGATCAGTGGTGCCTTGGAACATCGGCTCAGCTTCAATAATCTCGGCTGTCCATTTTCCCACTCTCGGTCTGCTCATGACGGATTTTGATGACCACGACATTCCTGACGCAGCCTTCACAGAGGACGAATTGGAGGCAGGCGTTCAGCATCTCGTCCGCGGCGCAAAGATGCCCTCTGCGTCATGGGCTTCATCTGAGCCGACATCTTTCCAGGTACCCAACATGTCCTGGCACAGGTATCACGGAGCAGCCAGAGATGACCGGTACCGCACCTACAGACTGGGCATCACTGAGAAATGTGACTTCGACGAAGACCTCTTTCTCACAGAGTTTGACCTCAGCCTCCGCTTGGGCGGCTTTGGGGAGATCCGGTACCTGGTTGAGCTTTTTTACACCAAGTCCGGTATTTCCCCTGATTTTGGGTGGAGCTTCCTCACTGAGGTGTTGACCCTGACACCAGAGCAGCGGAAGCAATTGCAGCTCAATCTGAAAGTGCAGCTGGATCTGCACTACGAACGTCGTCAGATGATCGAGCAGGTGGAGTGGGAGTCGAGAGTCTCCGTCCTCCGAGAGGCGCGAGCCCTTCTCGCTGAGCAGATACACCTCGATGAAACCTAACTTCTCAATGCTAACTTAGGATTGCTGGGCCTGATGCACGACTCCCATTTCGATGACCTTCTTCTCCAGGTGGAGCACTACAGCCGCTACCCGAACCTGTTGCCGTGGGTTGGAAGCGGGTACCGCGCGTCCCCACTGAAACTGCTGATCCTTGGGGAGAGCCATTACCTTCTGGAGGAAGTGACCTATCACCATGACCCAGAGGCCTGGTACGCGGGGTCTATCTGCCGGCGGATAACTCTGTCGCGTGGATGCTAACCCGTGGGGTCGTTGCGAAAGGCTTGGAGACCAACTGGAAGGGCAAATCCAAGACCATCTTCCGCCGCCTTTCGGTTTCCCTCGCCGAAGCCGGGTTCTCGAACGGTGCTGCTCCCTTCTCCAGATTGGCCTACATGAACTACTTCCAGAGGCCCGCTGAGGTAACCGGTAAGTCGATCCGCGTTTCGGACCTGGACCGAATGGTGAGCGCACAGGTACTGGAGGAAGTTGCTCAGGTCTTTCAGCCTCACGCAATTTTGTTCTGCACCAAGCTTGCCTGGAATGCTGCCGCTTCGCAGGAACTCATCACGTCACTCAGGGTTGCTGGCCGGGTCGTTGACCACACTCCCCACCCTGCCTCGCCATGGTGGTACAGGACTGCCCGTAAGCTCCAGGGACGCAGCGGGCATGATGTTTTCCTCGAGATACTTCGGGAAGCATCCCAACAAGGGGGATAGGGCCGGCATGAGCACTACCTGCCCAGTGGTGAGGCGCGGGATTATCCCCGCGCAGCGATACCCCAGACCTGCATAACATCGGATGCCCGCTCCCTGAGGAGCTCTGCCGCCCCCGCACATGCGTCCTCAAGCGTCATTGGGCCAGAGGTGATGGAGAAGGCCGCGGCGATACCAACCTCTCGCAGTCGCTGGTAACCCTTCCCGAGTGTCCCGGCGATCGCCACAGTGGGCACGCCGGCGGCAGATGCCACGGCGGCCACACCGGCCGGCGTTTTCCCATGCAGCGTCTGCTCGTCGAGCTTGCCCTCCCCCGTGATCACCAAGTCTGCTCCTTGAACGGCCTGACTTAACCCGGAAAGGTCCGCAACCAGCTGCACGCCTGGGAGGAACTCTGCGCTCAGGAACGCTCGTGCCGCGAACCCGATGCCACCTGCAGCGCCAGCGCCCGGAAAATCACGTACGTCCTTCCCGAGTAATTCAGCAGTCAGATCGGCATAGGCACCCAATGCCTTGTCCAGCAGTAGGACCTGGTCTGGAGAGGCACCTTTCTGGGGGCCGAAGACGTGGGATGCACCCTTGGGGCCTGTCAGGGGGTTGTCGACATCGCAGGCAACATCAAAGCGGATTTTGTGTAGCCTTTTGTCCATCGGGCTCAGATCGATCTGCCCCAACGATTGCAGCGCCAGGCCACCCTCCTCGATCTCCTCTCCGGAGGCGCTCAGGAATCTGGCACCAAGCGCTCGCAGCATTCCGGTACCGCCATCGTTGGTTGCGCTACCGCCGAAGCCCATGATGATTCGCTGCGCCCCTGCGTCCAGGGCCTGCAGAACCAGCTGGCCGGTGCCGTAGGTTGAGGCACTAGTTGCATCTCGCTGGGCCGCTGGCACCAGATGAATACCGCTCGCCGCGGCCATCTCAATCACTGCGGTCTTGGTTTCCTGCAGCCAGCCCCAAGTAGCACTGACTTCGGCCCCGAGCGGACCACGGACCGTGTTGGTCCGGCGTTCTCCGCCAGTAGCTGCCAGTACCGCGTCGACCGTGCCCTCACCGCCATCGGCCATTGGAACGCAGACGATTTCTGCATCAGGGATGGCGTCACGGACGCCGGCGGCGATGGCTTCGGCAACCAGTTCCGCCGACAGGCTCTCTTTGAAGGAATCAGGCGCGATCACGACTTTCATGCGGGTCTCCTTGGGCTACATGCCCTTTCTTGTTGGGGAGATTCTTCCGCTGAAAGTCGAAGTCGAGTATGTGGGAAGTACGAAAATGGAGAGGTGCTTTTGTGCGTTTGCACAAAGGAGTTGGAATACCCTACACCTTGGCCAGGGTCATGCTGAGGTACAGTTCTGCCGCTCCTTTCGGGGAGGAAAGATCGATGCCGGTGATCTCCGAGACGCGCTGCAGTCGGTACCGGAGCGTGTTCCGGTGGATATTTAGGGCATCCGCACAGGCCTGGACGTCGCCGCCGTGGTCGAACCACGCTTGCAGGGTTTTGCTCAGCTGGTTGTTGGATTCATCGTTCTGCAGAGCCTCGTATGGCTTGGCCAGCTCTCTGAACCCGGCTTCTGAACGGAATCTCCATGCCGCGACCGGAATTCTGTGAGCGGTCAACTGAAGCCACCGATCGCCAGGCAGCTTCTCCTGGGCGTAGGCAGCGAGATCGGAGAGCTGCAGCACCTCCTTGTGAAGGTGTCGTGCCTCGATCGTGGGATTTCCAACCATGATCCTGACGGTCTTTCTGCCGGCGGTGTCCAGCTGCTCCAATAGGGCGGGCTGAACCGGGCGCGGAGTGCACCACACAAGGCTGGTCTCGTGCAGGCTGACGCACCAGGTGTCATGCCCCTGCCTGTTGAGCCATTGCTTCGTCTGCTCAAGCTCATCCGGTGCACTCAAATCGAAAACTACGGCGGTGCGGGCGAGGTCCGGTTTCAAACCCAGCCGATGTGCCTCCGCCAGTACCCGCAGGGATGGGCGGCCTTTGAGAAGGAGGCTGGCAAGCACACCCTCCCTCCTCTCCTGAATCCAGATCCGGTGCTTCTGATCGCTCCGCTGTGCGACCAGCATCTCTGCGGTCATCTTGACCAGCTCGGCATGGACCCTGACGTCATCAGGCGCTCCAGAAACGCCGATGACGCCAATTACCTGGTCATCCAGGCAGAGAGGTAGGTTCACCCCTTCCTGCACGCCCCTGAGCGAGCTAGCAGCTGCACTGTCGATCTCAACGGCCCGGCTATTTGCCAACACCAGCTGCGCGCCCTCATGGCGCGTGTAGAGCCGCTCAGCCTCCCCCGTGCCGATGATCAGGCCTTGGCTGTCCATCACGTTCACGTTGCATCTCAGGACGCTCATCGCCCGGTCAGCTATTTCCTGTGCAAGTTGATGGTCAAGATCGAACATGGGGTTAGCCCACTGGAGTTTCGGGCCAGTGTACCGAGGGTGAGGGTTGTCACCACCCCCTAGAGCGATTTTCACCAGCCCCCGGATGATCGAGCGCTCACGAAATTCCGGTCCCGGCAGGTGACGGCCGCAATGGCCGATGACGATTCTCTTCTCCTCTGCCACCCATTCGAGATGGATGCGCAAAGTCGTAACCCAAGAGCCTGTCCAGCCGTTCTTCAGGTGCTTAACCGCTCCGTCGGAAGCACCAGAGGCACTGTAGAGGAGGCCACTAGCTGCTAGGGCCTGAAAGCAGCCCGGGACTCCGGGCTGCAGCAGGTGGATCAGTTCGTATCGATTTCGTACGAGCGGCTCACGAAGATCGAGGCGAACAGGGTTTTGCCTTCACTGAACTTGTATTCCTCCTCGAACTTGCCGTCGTCGACGAGCTTCTGAGCGATTGCGCATTCGCTATCGCTGTGCCCTTTCGCCTTGGCACCGAAGTCGCTCTGCCAGGTGGACAGACCAACCTCTTGGCAGAATGCATCGAACTTGGCTTTGGCTGCCTTGGCCTGGAATGCGCCGAAGGCATCCTTCAGCGGGCTGAAGCCCTTGTAGGTCACCGAGTAGTTCTCCGCCTTGGCTTTCCGCGCAAACCCGCTGGCTGCGTCGGCGAGGACGGAGAGGCCTGTGGAGTTGCTATACGCAGACACAACGAAGCTGCTCAGTGCGTTCTTCAGCAGGTCCTGTACGTCGTCAAGCTCGGGGAGCAAGGCAAAATCAGCCTGGCGGACGATCTGGCCAACCTCGCTGCCGTCGTTCCGATGGGTCACCACGAACTTCATGGAGCCCTCACCGTCGTCTGAGCGTTTGATGGTGAAGTCGAGATCGACCTTGGTGCCGAAGTCCCCGGTTGCCCCCACGATGAACGCCCCGGTAACCGGGCTGCGCACGGCCATGTTGGTGCCCCAGGAATAGGGCAGCTTCACCTCGCTGCTCGCACTGTCAGCTGCTTCCCATTCGTTGTCAGCGGTCAGGTCACCAACCAGAACAACTTCGGCGCCTTTACGCGAGATGAAGGGGTTGGCCATCTCCATTCCCAGCAATTGGACGTGGATCTCGCCGTCTTTGCTGTCGCCGGAGTGGCTTATCTTCAGCTCGTCAGCCTTCATGTAGATGCCGCCGGCGTTGCGGCCGGCAGTGGAGGTAACCTGGTATTTGGCCCATCCCAGCAGGCCTTCATCGCTTGAACGGCCGCTTGCCGACTCGAAGAGCCCGCGCAGGCCTTGCAGGAACTGCTCAGCTCCGTTGGTTTGGGCGGCAGCAAGACGAATTTCGGGGTTCTTGACGGTCAGGTTGCCGGAGAAGACCGAGTACGAGACATCCCCCTCAGAGAGCACATCCTGGAGGAAGTACCGCTCCTTGAAGCTGTCGTAGTAGCTCAGCGCAGACTTCTTGCCCGAGCTGGAGATCATTGCGGTCACGCCGCCGACCACCACCACCGCCGCTGCGATGGAAGCGATCAGGATGTGCTTCTTGTTCATCGATTTAGTCATGGTGACGCCTTATTGAATCTGGGCGGAAGCGTTCTTCCAGGCCTGGATGAAGGACTGCGATGATTCCGGGGTCCAACTGAAATCAATACCGGAATCGGCACCGAATTCACGGGCCAGAACCGCGCCGAAGGAAACCTTGTCCGCGCAGTGGTCCTGCTTGCACGCCTCGGGAGCAAACGGCAGGTTGCCACGGAAGGTTGGGATGGCGCGGCCGTCGTCGAATGGCAGGAAGGGCGTGACGTTCGCAACCGGCACCACGTACCACTCCTTCTCGAACTCCTGATTCGAGATCAGGCGGCCTTTGGCAGGGAAATCGATGTCGTAGAAGTCGCCGGACTTGCCAGTGACGTGGACCATCATCAGGTCGGTACGCTTGGAGGAGTTCGGGTCCTGTAGCGCCAGCGGCGAGCCAAAGCTAACTTGGATGCCTGCCATTTTCGCGAGGGCTTCGGTTTCCCGGCCTTCGTAGTCCTTCATGCCTGCCTTGAGCTGCTCGTAGCGGGCCAGAACTCGGGTATGGAGTTCGGCCATTTGTTCCTGGCGGCGACGCTCTTCACGCAGGCGTTGCTGTTCGCGCTGCATGGCCCAGTTGGAGCCTTCCTTGACGTCGAAGTAGAACTGACCGCGATTCTCCCCGAGGCGACTGCGAACAATCTTGCCCTTGTCATCACCCCAGCCGGATGCCGGGTACAGATCGCTGAGGGTCTTCGCCACGTAGAAGTTCTGCACCTCCACGGTCGAGGGCGAGGTCGCCTTGATCAGTTGGAAGACCTCTGTCGCCGCTTTTTTGTACTCCACGGCATCAAGGGCAAACGACTCATCAGGGGTCGTCACAACGTAGTAAGGCTCGCTATTGAACGGCCCGAGGACGCGGTAACTGCCACGTTGGAATGCCAGATAGACCTTCATCTGCCGGTCAGGGACTTCGCCGACCAAAAACAGCGCCTGATCGGCGTTCACACTCAGGAATGAGAGTGCTTTGCCTTTCACGGCCTCTTCCAGTCCCTTGTTGAACATCAGACCGCTTGGATGGACGAAGATCTTCTGCCACGAATCGCCACGGTAACTTCCTGGGATCTTCCATGTCAGCTTGTCGAAGGAGCCCTGAGCGAATCCCGAGGCAGGGCAAGGCATGGCCGGGGCCGAGCCGAACGCCAGGCCAACTTCACCCTCTACTGCATTCTTGCTCATCACCCATTTGCAGCCGGCGTCGTCTGCGACCTCGACCAATTGGGGATGACCAACCACGATCGCACGACCAAAGTCGGAAGTCGGAGATGCAGATACTGCTGTGGGGGCGGCAGGTGCCGGGGCAGGTGCGGCCGGAGTTTCTGCCTTGGTTTCAGCGACTGCAGGCTGGCTGGGCATAGGTGCTTCGGCCGCGGTTGCCGGGGCAGGCGAAGGTTGCGCCGGCGCGGAGGTAACAGCCGGCAGTGCTGCCGGTTGTGCCGGCGTTTGAACAGTTTCTGCGGCAACGGTGGGAGCTGGGGCTGTTTCGGGTGCCGGTGACGGAGTTGGCGCAGCCACCGGAGTAGCAGGTGCTGAACTCGGCGCCTGGACGGGAGACGGTGCTGGATCTGTATGACCAACGGCGAGAGTCACAAGACCCAGGTTGGATGCAGTACCCGAGCCGCTGGCATACAGATTGCCGCTGGCATCAACAGCTTTCCAGGTCACCTTTGCCGTCGGGCAGTCTTTGCCGAGTACGAACGGCAGCTTGGAGACCAAGCCGGCCAACAGCTCCTTGTTATCCCAGGCAGGACGACTGATGGTCATTTCCAGATCGGGCTTGCACCAGTTGCTTGCGTCTCCCGGTACTTCAACTTTGATGTTGTCTTTCTTCGAGTAGGCCAGCTCGTGGGCAAGTGCTTGTTGCGACGCGAGGCCGCCGCAAGCACTGATCACTGCCAGCGCGATTGCGCGCTTTTTCATGGTTGTCCTTAGATCAGTTCCCAGGTGCCGTTCGCTTGTTTGCAGAAGGTGTTCTGCTGCTCGGACTGGCCCTTATCCGATTTGAGGCTCACGGTCACCGGGCGGCACGAGGTCTCGACCGCGACTTGCTCGGTCGGTAGGGACTGGATGGAGTCCAGATCGAACGCCTTGGTTTCCTTGTTCGCGGAGACGTTCATTTCGTCCAGGTTCACGGCGGGGGAACTGGCCTTCGCCACAACCTGAGACTTTGGTTGGACGTAGTCTTTGTGAACGTAACCAACGGTCACGCCTTTACGGCCAACCAGAATCCAGTCGCCGGTGGAGCCGACGGCGGTGAATTCGGTATTGGTGGGAAGACCACCGACCTTGTCGGCTTTCTGATTGGGTGCGGCGCGGACATTCAGGCTAGCCGTGCTGACGTACTGTTCGTTGATCAGCTTCATGCTGGGCACGGCCTGGATCTTCGGTGCGCGCTTCACCTCAACGGGCTTGGTCTGGGTGAACTCCTTGCCGGGAGTGATCTGTGCGGTGGCACCGGAGTGGTCGGAGGCCCAGGTTACCGGCTGAGCAGAAGCGGTGACAGGCTGGCTCAATACTTCCTGGGTACGCAAAGCGAGTGCTTGCTGATCCCTTTCATCCAGCATGTTGCCGATGCGGTTGCCGATGTACCCGCCGATGCCGGCAGCGATCAGCGTCGCAGCAATTTTGCCATTGCCTTTGCCCATGGTTGCGCCGACGGCTGCACCAGCCAGGCCGCCAATGATGGTGCCGGCCTGCTCCTTGTTGATGCCCATTTCGGCACAGCCTGTAGCTGAGGCTGCGATGGCTACTGCCAGAATCGATGCGACGAACTTCTTACGCACGATGGATCACTCCCGTGTGGTGATATTACTCTGCTTTCAGCAGTGGTTTGGTCAGGTTGTAGAGAATGGCCTCAGCTGACATCGCCCAATGGAAGATGCCGGCCATGATCGTTGGGCCTTTCTCGATACTTCTGAATGCCGTCCGGTACCCGTCCGACTTGATGATTGCGTTCCCCGAGAACAGGGGAACCGCGATGATGAGGAGGACAGCTGTGGCTCGAACCATGCGGCGGCGCCCTTGCACCAGCCCGCCGCGTTCAGCTGCGGAAATCACCAGCCCTACGATGTTGAGCGCACCCATGAACAGCCCGCTTATCAGCGACCAGGGAACGAACCACATGTGCTTCAGGACGGTGATGCCTTGCTCACCCTGGATATCGGTGTGGGCGACATCAAAGGCCATGTTGGCGGCGATGCCCGGCAGATATCTGTCGAACTGAGCTCGGCTGGCGAGAACGTCCATATCCTTCACGTAGAGAGGGCCTAGCGCTTCCTTCGCCATGTAGCGGACTTCTGGGGTATTGGAGATTCTTTCTCTGGATCGCAGGCCGGGTTTGATCGATAGGGCAAGATCACGGACGGTTGGTTTGTATCCCAACGCGTCATTGGGCTTGGGCCATGCGATGGGTTTCCACTCGTAGCCAGGAACGCGGGTAGCTCGGAACGCCTCCAGCTTTGCGTACTCCCTGATTACGTCTTCTGTGACTGGGACCACCTCTTCCTGGAGGCGCTCGTACAGCGAATCCGCATTCCTGCGCGTGTAACCGCGGAATACCACCGTCGCGAAGCCTTGGAAGTTGCGATCAATCTGCTCCACATAGGAGCCCTGCAAACTCATCAGGACGCCGATATTGGCGAGGAATGCTTTGCCTTCACCCGCATTTCTGTATGTGCTGTAGGGGACGCCGGGGATTTGCAGAGAGTCGTAGAGCAGGCCCTTTTTCGTGACGTAGGCGTACAGGCTGTATACCCGAAGGGTCGACGGGAATTTCTCAGCAATCAGGTCGGGAGCTTCGCCCTGAACCACCCATGTGATCGGGCCTACAAACAAGGTGCTTGCGACGATTGACCAGGCAATGTACTGCGTGCCGCCCCACCGGCGGTGCGCCCAAATGCATACCCGCCAGCCGAACAGACAAACGCTCACCGCGGCCAGGATCTGGCTGTAAATCTCTAGGGATTGGAGCTGCTTGAGGGGGACATCGGCGCCGGCCAGATTCAGGAGTTCGGCGTTGAAAATGAGGCCGCAGATCAGACAGATCGCGTTGAGAACAACGAGAGCAACGAGAAGCATCCAACGGGTCCTTGTCAGAAATCGGAACCAGCAGCCAAAAAACCTTCGATCCAGGAGGAGGCCACTATCTTGCTAGTGGCATTTTGCCTGCTTGTTCGAAAGCTTGCTACCAATAATTGACGCCAGAAAATCTGCGATCTCCCGACATTCTCCAAGCCTAACGATGGGGTTCTGATCTTCAAGCGAAGGCACACCCACGATTTCCCGGTGTGCTTTCACTGGCTTTTTTGAGCGTTCGAAAGGGGGCTTTCGCGCACTTTGCTGGAGCACCCCCTTGGCATTTACGAAAGCGCGGTTAGGGGCTGCGAGCGCTCCCCTTCAGTTTGGTGCGCCACTTGCGACCGGCCGCGCTAATATCTCGGCCAGCACCTGGTGCGCGTTCGTTCAATCAAGGAAGCCTTAGATGCAGCAGATCACCCAAGGACAACGAATGCCGTTGTCGAACCTCATCCAGGGTCATGCCCTGTCGGTGTCGGTACAGCTCCCAATCGGGTCCCCCAACTCCGTGGACGTTTCGTGCTTCGGCCTGGATTCCCGTGGGCATCTGAGCGACGACCGCTACATGACCTTTTACAACCAGCCGACGTCACCCTGCTCCAGCGTACGGCAGACCGCCCCGGGCGAGTTTGCGCTGCAACTCAGCACACTCCCCTCCTCCATTGATCGCCTGGTGTTCACCGCCGCCATTGATGGCCCGGGGTCGATGCGCGAGATCCAATCCAGCTCCTTCTCGATCAAGGATGCCTCTGGACAGATAGTTGCGACGTGTTCTTTCAGCGGCAGTACCTTTGCCGGCGAGAAGGCGATCATGCTGGCGGACATCTACCGTAAGGACGGACAGTGGCGGCTTGCATCGAATCTGCAGGGGTTCAACGATGGCCTTGCCGCCCTCGTCAAGCACTTCGGCGGAGAGGTGAGTGACCCTGCGCCTGCGCCCGCTCCAGCCCCCTCGATGGTTCAGGCGACCATCTCACTGGAAAAGAAAATCGAGGCGGCCGCCCCACAGCTGATCAGCTTGGCGAAGAAGGCGACGATCTCGCTTGAAAAAGCCAATCTCACGAATGTGAAGGCTCGCGTTGCTCTGGTGCTGGACGCCTCCGGCTCCATGAACGGCCAGTATTCCAAGGGGCGTGTGCAGGAGGTCGTCAACCGGCTAGTGCCTCTGGCAGTACATTTCGATGACGACGGTTCGATCGACTGCTGGGCATTCGGGGCCAAGCCGCAGCGCCTATCCAACATCACCCTCAGCAACTTCCACAACTTCATCAACACGGACAACTACGGTTGGCGTGACTGGGACGTCGGTTCGCGCGTGAACGATGAGCCCAAGGTGATGGAGGCCGTAATCGATTTCTACACCAGATCCGGCGATCGCTCTCCTGTGTACGTGCTCTTCATCAGTGATGGCGGGGTGCACGAGAACCGCAAGATCACCAAGCTAATGACCGATGCAGCCAAGCTGCCTCTGCACTGGAATTTCGTAGGTCTGGGCGGACGCGGCTACGGCATTCTTGAAAAGCTGGATGACATGGGAGGCAGAGTCGTTGACAACTGCAGCTTCTTCGCCCTGGATGATCTGCACGAGATCACCGAGGAGAAGCTCTACGACAAGCTGATGGAAGAGTTCCCGAGCTGGCTCAAGGAAGCCAAATCCAAGGGCATCATCAGCTGATCAGCAAACCCCGATGGCGAACCTTTTCGCCATCGGGGCACCAGCACTGTCCTCAGATCCCGTATCGCTGCTTCCCGCCTGAAGTGATGCAGTAACGCCCGCCGCGGGGGCCGTAGCAGACATTCCCGCCGGCACACGAGCATCCACCGCCAACACCGCTTCGATACCCACTCCCCTCCGACTCAGCCCTACGCCATTCCCGGGCGCGTTCGCGAACTACTTGCTTACCGACAGCCTCTGCACGCTGTAGCTGATCAGCGAACTGCTGCGCGTATGGCTCGGCCACGATCATCTGCAGGTCGTTAAGTCGGGCCTTTGATGTACGCACCAGCTGTGGGGTCTGTTCTCGCATCTGGCTTTGGCTCCGGATGGCGGACTCTGCGGCTAGGCGCAGGTAAATATCAGTTGGGGCGGTTTCGATCACCACCCGCAGAGCCTGTGTCCGGAAGTCGAAGGGCGGGGGGACATCGATGACCTTAAGGATGCTATCCCCGACCGTCTGCGCCTCCTGGAGAGCGGGGCCAAGGGCCTCAAGATCCGAAATTGACTTCCGTACCTTTTCGTCGGACGTTTCCATGCCTTCGCTGACGATATTCAGGTAGCTGGCAGACGCCTGCTGGTAATCGTCTACACGTTTCTCAACCATGGCCTTTAGGGTCCACACCGAGTTGATGAATCCCTGAGTGGTTCTTCCGTCGATGTATGCCACGTATGTATGCCCATCGCGCCCGGTAGATACAAGCGACCAAGGCTGATATCCCGGATTCTGGTATTGCGGAGGCAAATTCAACAGTTCAGAGCCAGGAGAATTCCGCGCCACTTGTCTCCTCACGTACGTCTCGCAGAGCTTCACCAGTCCCGAGGCCTGACTGCACTTGTAGTTCTGGTCGTCTGCAGAGCACTGCAGCCTTGGAGTGCTGGGTGAACAGAAGGACCGGTATTCTTGCCTGCTCTGGCAGCCTGACGTGAGGGAGATTACAACGAACAGACCCACGATTCCGGCCCACATGCCGGCACTATTACGCTTCAAAACTAATCCCCAACTGAAAACCTGAGTGGCCATCCGCGCTTCTAGTGAGCACCTTTGGACCGTAGATAATTGGCCACGCTGACACTCCCTATTGCCTGGGCGGCGCGCAGCGGCGTATCGCCGTCCTTGTTCGTCACCTGCAGGCTGGCCCCTTTCTCTACCAGTATTTGCACCACATCCAGGTGCCCGTTGTAAGCGGCCATGATCAACGCAGTGTCGCCTCCTGGCTCGGTACGAACGTCGATCCGGACCTTCTTCGCCAAGAGAGACTTAACGCATGCACTTGCCCCTTTCTGAGCAGCCAGGCTCAAGGGGGTAAACCCGAACTTGATCGAACGAGGATCTGCGCTCGCGCCAGCGGCCAGCAGCACGTCCAGAACATCGCACTGGCCCGCGGCCGCTGCAGCGTCGATCGCCGGACTTCCAGGAATGCCAAGGGCCGGCACCCCTTTGTCCTTCATGTTCACATCAAACCCGGATGCGATGTACTGGCGAACGGTTTCCAGATCGCCGGCACCGGCCGCCTTCTTGAACGCCTCAACCGTCCTAGAACCTTCATCTGCGATAGCGGCCTTCTGCGGCACCTCCTGGGGGCTTTCGCTTGCGGTAGGGGCTGGGTCACCTCCACATCGCTCCAGACCCTCCTGAGTGAGCTGTAGGAGCTTCTGCGGTTCATAGAGTGTCTTGCCATCGATCCAGCCGCGGCTCGCTGATGCAGCTCGGGCAGACCCATTAAGCGCAATGGTCCCTGTGTTGGTGGTGACCGTTACCAGCTTCACCTGCTGAGGCCCTGAACCAATCACCTCACAGGTGGGTTGTTCTGTGGCCCTGGCAGAGCCGACTGCGAGGCAAAATACCGAGGCTGCAACCGGCATGACGAGTTTAGATTTCCGCATCAGCACACTCCTCAACCAAGTGCCGCCATGTCTAGGGGTTCGATCTCAGTGAAGCGGGAGGAGCGATCCAGTTTTACCACTGCGCCGAACGATGTCAGAGCAGCCCCCGGATCGACAATTGCCAGCCTGGTATGGTCTATGGTTTCCCACTGATCACGGGATACCAGTGCCGAGATTACGTACTGATCCTCGACCCGGCCGGTCGCTGCGCTGGTTCGCTGGATGTAGCCGGACACGAGGCAGTTTTGAATGCCAGGAAGCAGGGCGAAGACCTCTCCCACTACGCGGAAAATGGTCCCGTAGCAGAGCGTCACGAAGTCCCGGCGCGTTTGGGCTTCGGATCTGTTTTTGAACGTCAGTTTGCCGTTGCCCTTTGCCTCAGCTGTCCTGCAGGGCACGTCGCCTTCGTCGGGGAGGTCCACGTCCACCGCAATGCCGGTGACGTCGTGAGAGAACTGGTACTCGACCAGGGTCTCTTTCGGCCAGGCAATTCCAGAGAGCACATAGTCGAGAGCACGCTCCATGTGGGCGCTGAACCCTTTTGCTGCCAGGCGGATTGCCTTCTCGATCTCCGCTCGGGCTTGTTCGTGAGCGTCACGGGCAGACTTCCATTCAGCGAGATCCTGCTGATACTGGGCCTCGCGCTCTTGTGCTTCCCGTTCCATCTTGGGGCCGCGCAGCATCATCTTGTCGAGGAGGCCCGGAGAGTCTGCAACAGGTCGCCTCGGTTCATCTTGAGCAAAGGGAGGCGGCAGCGCTGGCAGCGATCCCGGATGAGGGGTATCCATGTGGACGCCCAGACACTCTTCAAGCGCCTGGTTCACTTTGGTTGCGGCCGTCTCCAAAAGATCCTGGATGTCCTCGGCCTTTTCTTGCTTCACCCGCTTTACGATCGCGTCAGGGAGGGCGTTGTCGTCGAGGTCGGTGATGATCAGCGATCCATCATCATCGACCTTTACCTTGATGGGCCCGTCATAGCCAGGTGCTTCTGGAGTGGGTTGAGCTGTGGAGCGTCTGCTTGGACGGTCGAGGCGCTCCCGATAGGAAAGGCCTGTACCGGGCAGACCAGCGTTTAGGTAAGTGCCTCGCTTGCCCATCGTGAGACTCAGGCCGCGTGGCCCGACTGACGTGCTGATGCCAGATCCACTGATGTTCAAGCGAACGCCAGGGACGATCGTGATCCGTTTGCTGAATCGGAATCCCATGTTTCCCTCCGAGACTCTCTGGGAGTTGGGGCCTGACCAGGTGCAGGCCTATGTCCATGTGTCGTCTATGCACGGCCAGCGAGGTAGTCGTCAATGTGGCTGAAGCGGCGATTGCGACACATCCAAGCGGTGAAGAATGTGAACAGTGCGCCGGCGGCAATTGCCCAACCTCGGCGTCGACGGCGATCAGCCTTGGTGTTTCCACCGAGCAGCAGCAGCGCTATCAGGAAGATGAAAAGGGTGAACAGCGCAATCTTCGCGTAGAGCGCGAGAATGAAGTACGGGGAAAAACCGTTGCTTCGGTAGGTCTGGATCAGAATCTGCAGTGACATGAGCGCAAACACGGCCAACGCGGACCACCCTGCAACTGCCTCCGATAGCTCCAGCCATCTGGCGAGGAAGTAGGTTCCAAGCGCCAGCACAGGGGTCAAAGTGGTCCAAAGGGCGTCGGTGTAGTCGGTGTAAATGTCTAAGTTCTCCCGCGAGTGAAGCCAAATGCACACCAGCAAGAGAGCGACCATTGCGACCAGCCCAATCTTGAATGGCCTCATGTCCTGACTCGGATGTGTAGTGCCCTGATCGGCCGGATCGTTAGTGAGAGCCGTTGACACCTGGGCTCCAAGATTGGGAGCACTGGGCGTGCCGCGGTTGATGTCGAATTCTTCTGCTGTGGCCGGGGAGTTGGCCTTTGGAGTCGGCTGCGCAGCTGTAGGCCTGGGCGATGAGGGTTTTGCCACTTGCGCGGGTACTGGTTCAGCTCCCCAATGGGTAAGCGTTCGAAGTTGCTCGGTCATGGCCACCGAGACACAGGTCGTCGTGGTGCAGGCATTGCGCTGCTTCAACCACGACTTTTGGGACCGACGGACTTCCGCCTTTTGCTCTTCCGGCAGCCGGTCGACTGCTTTGACATACGCGGAGTTTACGTCTTCATCGGCTCGTCGCAGCGCGGGTGATGAGCAGATGGTCGTTTCTGCGAAGTTCTGTGCCTTGGCACAGTCGAAGCTGGTTGCTTCGGCGGTGGAGATGCTTGTTGCGATCCAAGCGGAAAGGACAGCAATACCCTTCATCATGCGGCGCATGTTGGACTTCCATGAATACGTGGTCGTGTCGTCGGAACGGTTCATTCCCTTGCTGCAGATGTGAAAAAGCCCCAGCCGGAGCCGGGGCTTTTCAACGTGCAGGCCTTAGCCGATGCTCACGCCGTGAGCTTCTGCCAGAGGCTTCAGGCCGCCGGCGAAGCCTTGGCCGATCGCCTTGAACTTGAATTCGTCGTTGTGACGGTACAGTTCGCCGAAGATCATCGCAGTTTCGGTGGAGGCGTCTTCGGACAAGTCGTAGCGCGCGATTTCTTTGCCGTCAGCCTTGTTCAGAACGCGGATGTAGGCGTTCGAAACCTGGCCGAAGGACTGCTTGCGGGCGTCGGCATCGTGGATGGTGACGGCGAAGACCAGCTTCTTCACGTCAGCGGCCAGACCGGTGAGCTTGACGTTGACCTGCTCGTCATCGCCGTCGCCCTGGCCGGAACGGTTGTCGCCCAGGTGCTCGATGGAACCGTCAGCGCTCTTCTTGTTGTTGTAGAAGATGAAGCTGGCGTCGTTCAGCACTTTGCCGCTCTCGCCGGTGACGAATACGGACGCATCGAGGTCGAACTCGGTGCCGTCAGTTACGCGCGGGTCCCAGCCCAGGCCGACGATAACTTCGCTCAGGCCCGGTGCTTCCTTGGAGAGGCTGACGTTGCTGCCTTTGGTCAAAGACACTGCCATGGTGAAATTCCTTGTTCAGAAGTGGTGTGGATTAGAAGTTCATGCCGTAGCCGTTGGCTACAGCGCGCAGACCGCCGGCATAGCCCTGGCCAACAGCGCGGAACTTCCACTCGCCGTTGTTGCGGTACAGCTCAGCGAAGATCATCGCAGTTTCGGTGGAAGCGTCTTCGGCCAGATCGTAGCGAACGATCTCGGAGCCGTTGGCTTCGTTGACGATGCGGATGAACGAATTGCTGACCTGGCCGAAGTTCTGCTTGCGACCTTCGGCGTCGTGGATGGTGACGGTGAAGGCGATCTTGTCGACGTCAGCCGGAACACGGCTCAGGTCGACTTTCAGCACTTCGTCGTCACCATCGCCGGCACCGGTACGGTTGTCACCGGTGTGCTCCACGGAGCCGTCAGCACTTTTCAGTTGGTTGTAGAAAATGAAGTCGGCTTCGCTACGGATCTTGCCGGTCGCGCCCAGCAGGAATGCGCTTGCGTCCAGGTCGAATTCTGCGCCATCAGTCGCGCGCGGGTCCCAGCCCAAGCCAACCAGAATCTTGGTGAGGCCGGGGGCTTCCTTGGACAGGGAAAGGTTGCCGCCTTTTTGGAGAGACAGTGCCATGCGTAAAGCTCCTTTTGGTTGCTACTGATTACGGGTTTTCTGCCGGCGTTTCTTCCTTTTCGGGGAAGAGAACGCTTGCCACGATACCGACTGCCAGAACCGCCAGCACGATGATCAGGCTGGTATTCGGCGAGATGCTGATGCCGTGGTGGAACAGGTGGTCGGTCGCGTTCAGGCCGAGTTTTGCGGCGATGAAGAACAGCAGCACGACCACCGCTTTCTCGAGGTGCACCAAGTAGCGCTTAAGTGCCTCGAGGACGAAGTACAGGGTACGCAGGCCGAGGATGGCGAACAGCATGGCCGAATAAACGATCAGAGGTTCCCGGCTGACTGCGATGACGGCCGGAACAGAGTCGAAGGCGAACAGTACATCGGACACCTCAACAACGACCAGGCAGAGGAACAGCGGAGTGGCGAAGATGCCGCCCTTGGCCGCCAACGACATGCCCTTGTTTTCGGTCTTCTGGATTTCTACTTCAAGCTTTTTACGGCTCACGAAGAAGTTGTGCCCGTACAGCTTCGGCCAGACTGGGAACAGCTTCTTGGCGAAGCGATATGCCAGGTGCTGGGAATAGTCCTCCTCCTCGTCATCATCGTCGCCGCCTTTCAGCATCATCACGGCAGTCCAGGCGACGATGAGCGCGAAGATGATTTCGACCCAGGGGCCGAATGCGAGCAGGCCGGTACCGATGGCCACGAAGACGCCGCGGAAGACGATGGCACCGATAATGCCCCAGTAGAGCACGCGGTGACGCAGCCCATCCGGGACCTTAAACCAAGCGAAGATGGCCATAAACACAAACAAGTTGTCGACAGAAAGCACCTTCTCCAAGGCATAACCGGTGACGAACAAGCTGGCTACTTCTGCACCGTGCTGGACGTACAGAAAACCGGCGAACGCCAGGGAGATAGCCACCCAGAACACCGACCAGATCGAGGCGCGGGCCAGGGTGATCGGCTTGTCATCGCGGTGGGTGACCATGTCCAGCAGCAGGGCGGCGAGCGCCAGGCCGACGAATACCGCCATGGTCAGCGGAGGGAAGCCAATGTGAGTCGATTCCACGTTTCTGTACCTTAGAGTTCGAAATCGGCCGGGTTCAGACCCAGCTCCAGGCAGATCAGGCGGCAGGCTGCCTTTTCTTTTTCATCGAAGTTGCCATCGGATGCGCCGATGGCGCAGCAGACGCGGACCAGCAGGCGTGCTTCGCCGTCCTTGCCTTTGATCTTGCTGATGGCTTTCAGGGCTTCGGCCTGGCCGATCTGGAAGTCGAACTCGAACTTCGAGCAGGCATCGGAGAAGACTTTGATGACGTCGGTCAGGTTGAAGACCTTGAGTTCCGGAGAGGTATTGATGAAGCCAGTCATCTTCATCTTCTCTTCGGACTTGATCTCGCCATCGGCTGCGGAGATCAATGCGCAACCGTTGGCCACAGCCTCCATGAAGGTCCGATTTTTGAACTTACTGACCTCGGTGGTCAGCGTTTCGCGGGCTTTAGCCGCGTTGGTTTTCAGCCATTCGAGCATTCGGTTTTTCCCCTCAAATGGCGGGGCTATGGGCCCCGCCGTAATGTTTATTACTTGGAGCCGGCGGTCCAGCGCATACCCCAGCCGTAGGCGATGTCCATGTCCTTGTGCCCACGGTGGAAGTCGACACGGCGGGTGACCTTAACGGCGCCGCCCACGTTTTCAAGCATGGCAATGGCGCACATACCTTGGCGGCCGCCTTCTTCGTTCAAGCGCACTTCGATCTCGGGTTGGCCGGGGATGAAGATCGTCACAACACCGTCGGTGGCCTTCCAGTTCGGAGCGCCCTCGTAGATGTATGCGAAGACCAGGACGCGTTTTATTTCACCCCATTGCCGGCCGTTGATGTGAAGCCACTCACCACCTGCTACGGAGCCGGTGCGGTCGTCGCCCATGAGCTGGATGTAAGGTTCGTGATTCAGGTCGCCGAAGGCTTCACCTAGAGCCTGCACGACGCCCTTGTAGCCGTCCTGCAGTTCGAACAGGCAGCCGACGTCGAGGTCAACTGACTTGTTCTTGCCGAAGATGCCACCGAGCACGCCGCCGTTATTCCCCTGATTCCAGTTCAGGTTCACCTTGATTTCACCGAAGCCTGCAGCAGGCTTTTCCAGGCTGATGCTGGACCGACTCTTATCGAGAGTGACCTTGCTCAGGCTGATGGTGGACTTCGGTGGTACCGGAGCCGGCGCGGGGGGAGGAGTAGGCACAGACGCGGGTGCTGCAGCCGGAGTCGGGACAGGAGCAGGTGCGGCAATGTCGACGCCGAAATGCTTGGCCAGAGGTTCCAGTCCACCAGCGAAGCCCTGCCCGACACAACGGAACTTCCAGGCACCTTGGCGCAGGTAGAACTCGCCGAGGATCAGTGCGGTTTCGTTCATTCCGCGAGTCGGGATTTGAGCTTCGATCCCGCCAGTTACCGCAAGAGCTAGCGTGCTTACGCGGTCAAACGACGCCTTGTTTTCGTAGATCGTTGCAGTGAGCGCGACCTTCTCAACGGCCGGGTCAATACGGCTGAGGTCGAGGGTGAAGGACGCGTTTCCTGCAGAGTTACCGCTCTGCTGCACTGCGCCGCCGAGAATATTCGGCTGGCCGTAGAAGCACATATCCCCGTCGCCACGCACCTTGCCGGTGGCAGTGAGAGCGAATGCAGAAATGTCGATATCAGCGCCCGGAATCGGGGTGTAGTTGATGTCGACGCGCACTTGGCCGGTGGCTACCGGCGCATTACCGCCAGGAACCAGAGTGGTCATGCACGCACCGCCTGAACGGCCAGGTTCACGAGATCATCGACGGTGCGACCACTGGTGGTCTGACCGATAGCCTTGAAGGTCCAGCCGTTGGCGCCCTTGCTCAGGCTGGCCATTACGATGCCCGTGTGGTTGCCTTTCTCGGACAGGTTGAAGCGTACGATTTCTTTGTTGTTCGCCTCGTTCAGAATGCGGCAATACGCATTCTCGACCTTCGAGAAGTTCTGGCCGGTGAAGGAGTTCACCGTGAACACCAGGTGCTGAGCTTGAGAAGGAAGGCGCTGCAGGTCGACGTAGATGGTTTCGTCGTCGCCGTCGCCTTCGCCAGTACGGTTGTCACCGGAGTGCTTGATCGAGCCATCCTGCGATTGCAGTTGGCGGAACCAGACGAGATCGAGCGGCTCATAGTTGCCGTCCAGGATGATGCAGGAGGCATCGAGATCGATCTCGTTATTGCCGCCACCGACCAGTTTGGCCAGGAATCCCTTGGCTTTTTCGGGGTCCCAGCCCAGGCCCATGCTGATTTTGCTCAGACCAGTACCAGCCTCTTTCTCCAGAGAGATGCTCTGATTTTTGCTCAGGGTGAGTGCCATGATTACGCTCCTTGTTGATCTTCATTGTTCGGTTGGGATTGGGAAGCAACAGCGCCCTCCTTTCTCCCGACTTGCTTGAAAGGTGCGCGGCTTCGCCGCCAGGTAGGGTGGAAATGCCGCCAGTGAGGATCTTGGGCAGCAGCAAGCAATTCGTGATCTCCGCGGGTATCGCCCCATGCGCGAAGGCGATACTCCGTCAGCGGGCCATATACCGCTTCCAGTCGGCGGACCTTGTTCTCACACCGGCAGTTGTCCCCGAGGATTCTTCCGGTAAGCAGGCCGTCTTGAACTTCCAACTCGGTGCCAATCAGCTTGATCCCCAGCCGACTTGCGAACGGTCGGAGGACCAGTGCCGGCGAGGCAGAGCAGAGAGTCACTTCTGCACCAGAGGCCAGTTCTTCGGCGACAGATCGTAACCCTGAAGGGCGCATGAGCCGCGGCCAAATGAGGTGGCAGAATTCCTCTGCTTTCTGGCCTACCCATTTGGGTTCTACTCCTGTCAGGAATGTGCTGATCAGGCGTGCCTTGAGCTCGTCCCGGGTCATTCCTTTTGCGATGTATCTCAGGCTGGGAATCACCAGCTTGAAGATCCGCCGCAGGAACTCTCCACGTCCGAAAGCGAAGCGCAGGAACGGCACGAAACTGTCGTGCCGCGTCAGGGTGCCGTCGAAGTCGAATACCGACAGCACCTTCGCTCCCGTGGGGCCTGCCTCAAGCATCTCTAGGCTCACCCGCTCACCTCCGCCAGTCGGAAGCCAGGCTCGCCCACGCTGATCTCCGCAGGCTTCACCCCGAGGCACTTGGCACGCTCCAGGATGTTGCTCGCCCACTTGAAGTGAGTCGCTGGCTCGCACATTGCGTTGTTGTGCTTGAAGACCGCAGGTGCACCCTGGTTGACGATGAGTTTCGCCGTATTCAGATCCTCGATGCTGACGCGCAGTGCATCCTGGATCATCGAGATTTGGGTCGGATGGATAGCGGTTTTACCGACGAGGCCGTGGGAGATATCCAGTTCCAGCTCTTCCTGCAGCAGCTCAGGCGTAGCCAGTTGCTCAAAGACCGGGGCAGTCAGGGCAAAACCCTGAGCTCCCATGACGCCTGTGAGCATCGGAATGACGTAGCTCATCGGGGTGTCATAGAGCGTCTTGCTGGGGTTGCGTCTCAGGCCCAGGCAGCCCATCAGGTCGTTGCCACCGATACGCAACGCAATGATGCGTTCATTGAGTGTTGCCTTTAGCGCCTCTCCCAGTTCCACCATTGCACCGGGGTTATAGACATCAGGAGTTTCAAGGGTTGGCATCAGCAGCAGATCAGGATTGCTGACGGCCTTCTCCCAAGCTCCGAGGCTCTTCAGCGTCAGTTTCGGGACCACAAAGCCATCAACATTCTTCATCAGCGGCCAGTCGTTCAGGACTGCAGCCATTCCCGAGTCCCGGGGGCGGACGAAGAGCAGTGGTCCGCACTCCGGGCGGCCTCCATGAGCATCGATCTGCATCAGCAGCTTTTGCAGGTTGGCCAGAGCACTCGCGACATCGATTTCGGCAACAGCGTCCTCAAGGCACACAACGAGAGAGCGCAGCTCAGGCAGCTTCGTGCCAAAGACGATCTCGAGGATGTCATCTCGGGTCGCTGGCATGTACAGGGTCGCCCCCAGGGCGAACGGCGAAATCACTTTCATCAGTTCGCACTCCGGATGATGGTCACTGCACGATAAGGTCCAAGCTCTTCGCCGACTTCTTCCACGGAGACGCCCGCCCGCTCGGTCAGGTGCATCAGAAGCTGAACGTCACTATCGGAGCGATCGCGCACGAGCACATGGTCAGGCACACGCCGAAGAACGGCGCGGGTCGCCTCGGCGATACCTGGCTTCACGCGGTTCATGTTGGTGATGCCGAATCGACTTGCCAGGCCATCCACAACCGCCACAGCAGCCTCTTGGAGGCGTAGGCTTTCGTCTGCAGACCATGGCGTTGCAGGCTCAACGGCGATCAGAGCACGACGCTGGTCCTCAATCTGCTCGATGAACTCGCGGGTGACGTCGTGCTCGTGTAGATGGTCGTAAACGACACAGCCGTGTAACCCCCCATCCGCGGGCCAGATGGACCGCGAAACCAGGCCGGAAACAGTCGCCCCCAGAATCCCGGAAGGGATTACCCAGTCTTCGGCGGACGCTGCCAGCCAAGCACGACCGCACGGGTCGGCAAGTACAACTAGGCGCGGGTCTTCAGGGAAGCGTTCATCGTCGCCCAGCGTACGTTTGAGCTCTCCAGAAATGGCTCCCTTACCTGTCCAGCCGTCGACGAAAACGATGTTCTCGGCGCCGTGGCGGGTGATGATTGATTCCAGAGCGACTGTATCGATGCCGCGGTCTCGGATGATGCTGACGCCATAGTGGTGGGCATCTCGGCCCATCTCCACCAGCGACCGGCGCAGAAGAACTCCCAGAGGCAGTCCAGCTCGAACGAAGGAGACTAGCGCGATGCTCGGCCCGGAGCATGCAGCATTGAGCGCCAGCGCTAAAGCTTGGACGTCGGTGGCCATGCGTTTGCCGTTCTGGACCAGGGCACGAGCGTAAAGGTTCTTATGAACCTCAGTCGGCGCGTGCTCCATGCTGATCATCTCGGAATAGTGTTTCCGATTGCTCTGGATCAGCCGCTCCTTCTCCTGGACATCGGTGACTTCCATTTGCATGGGCTGCAGCAGGAAGTGCACGTCGTCCGGTGCGTAGCTGCCGCTACCGACCGTAGCCAGAGAGGTGATGGACTCACTCATGGATCAGCCCCTCCACCGCTTTGGCCAACTGGCTGCGTGCTGGGGTTGCCCACATGTGGCAGAGGTCCATGAAACCGAGATCTGTGATGCTGTCACCGAAGCCCAGCACAGGGCGCTCACCGTTGAGCTCGATATCGCGGCGAAGCAGCTCTTGAACCGCCAGGCGCTTTGCAAGCCCATTGGGCAAGAAGGCCAGGTTGTTGCCGTTGCCATGAATGTGTATGCCATTCAGCAAGCCGCGTGCTTGAACCGCCGCGAGCACCTGAGTGAGAACCTCGTCGGTGCCCTCGTTGTATTTGGTCACGACGTAATGGCGGAGACCCTCCTCTTCTACCACCCAGCCGCGAAGTGAGAATCCAAGCTCTTCACCGATCTGCAGGGTGGCTTCGCTCAGTGCTGGAAGGCGATCCTGGAATGTCCAGAGCGATTCGGCCATATGACCGTGCCAGTCCTGGTCAACCGAGCCGTTTGGTTTCAGGATCACTCCGCCATGAGAACAGATGGCTCCATGGCTGAAGGGCAACTTCACGCGGCTGTACGCCTCGACGCTGCGGGCGGTAACCGGCACTACGTCTGCAGTCGCCAGCAGCCAGTTGATGAAGGACTCTTGCACCGGGTTCATGTAGCCATTTGGCTGTCCATGCACATCCAGCGTTGCGGTTTTACGCGGCATACCTTCAGGCATTTTGCGGGCGGTCTGGAACAGTGTGTCGTCGAGGTCGACGAGCACCAGCGGGCGATTACTGCTCATCAACAATCACCTCCGCACCCAGAGCATCGATGAGCTCGGCGGGGAGCGCCTGCGCCGGCGTTTCGGAGCACAACAGAACCCGGTCGAACTGCCCAGGCTTCACGTTGTAGATAAAATTCGGAATGCCGAGGCCGTAGTTGTCCGAGAAATACAGCGCGTGTTCGATCGAATGCCCGATGGCAATGGGGGAGCGCGTTGTGGAGCTGAAACGGACATCCGCACCTGCACGCTCCAGGCGCTCGGCCAGGAGGAAGGGCCGCCAGACGAATTCACTGGTGCCGATCACGATGACTTTCTCGCCCGGCTTTACCTGCAGGTCAGGCGCGAGGGTGTCATCTACATGCTGTACACCCAAGCGGCCCCAGTCATTACGGGGAGAAATCGGCCATTCACCGATAGAGACAGCCCCGACATCGGGCATTTCAGGTAACGGCGCCTCCGGGTCTTCGTGGAACTTGTACGAGCCTTGCAGCAGCGAGACGGATGACGCCGAATCACCGATTGATTTGGTCACAGCTCCTGCGGACCAGTCGGTGAGGACACAGGTCACCACACGCTCGATCTTACTCAGGCCAGCATCCACTAGCGCTCTGTGCAGATTCACGAAGGTTTTCCCGGTGGAGGCCTCATCGTCAACCAGTACCAGGGAACGGGCCTGGAGCATCATTTCCCGAAGTGCGGGGTCCACCGGCATGTGGATCAGGTGAGCGCTGGCGTGGCTGTGTTCCTCTTCGAAGCGAGTAAACAGCTCGGTGCCTAGCGGATGGCGGGTGCTCACCAGGTACATGGTGTCCGGGCGAGTTGCGCTAAAGGCGCGGTGAACACCTGCGCCGAGACCTACCGCGGTTTCGGCCATTCCAATAACCAACACCGGGCCCGGGAGATCTGTCGGGATTTCTGCAGCCAGGCTTTCAAAACTGGCTGCCATGACGGACGGTCGAACAGGAATATGCCGGCCCAGGACTTTGGACACGAACAGGAAGGCGCGCTTGGGGTTGCGACGTTCTGCAAAGCCAAGCAGAGCATCCGGAGGCAGGACTGCATCGTTGACTTTGACTTCGAGCTCCCCACGCTTCAGTTGAGCGCGGATGGAGACGGGTACTGCTTGGCTTTCCATATCTGCTTCCTTGGTTGGCGCGAGGGGGGGTGACCCTAACGCCTGCTCCCTGTGTTTCAAGTCAAAACCGGTCTATGGATTTCTCGCCTCAATTCGCCATAGGGATTGCTGTGCATCACGGGAGATCTGGGACGTAGTGAAGGTCTGGCCAGTAGGGGGATTTCTGAGCGCTTGCACTTGGCAGGCATCCAAGAACGCGAGGGACAGACCGGCCTTCACCGCAAAGTTCATGTTCTGCGCGTCGGGTACGGTTGAGGTCACCATTCCCACTACTGCGCCTGATGTATCGAAAAGCGGACTGCCGCTCGAACCGGGCTGAATCGGGGCGGTGAACTGCAAAAGGCTGGCGTCATTGTGAAGACCGAACAGGGCGGATACGCCACCTTGGGTGACGTGCACTCCACCGCCAGCCAGGCCGGCCATGGGGAATCCCATCGCAACGACCTGTTCGCCCAAGTCGCAGCCCATGCCGTCACGGAAGGTCACCTGCTTGAACGCCGGCGCACCGTGAACCCGCAGTAATGCCAAGTCGTTCCTGCGGTCGACAACAACCGGCTCAGCACGGTGTCGACCGTCAAAGGATGCAATGTGGATTTCCTGCATGTCCTCGATGACATGTGCGCAAGTGAGGATGTGAGTTGGGGAGACGGCAAACCCCGTTCCAGTTGCACTGCTAGAGCGGCTGCAGTCAGGAGAGCTGGAGCGACGATGTGGATGTGCATCGTCGATATTCAGGCCAATTCGGCGTCCAAGGGCGGCCAAGCCGTACGCAGAGCCCTCCGCTAGGGCCCGGAATTTCCACTGCTGATTGCGGCAATAGAATTCGCCGATGACGATCGCTGCTTCGCCGTTGTCAGAAAGATCGAGGCTGTACTCAATCTGACCGTCGACTTGCAGTCGGAGGTTTCGCAGTTCGCGAACGGGACCAATGGCCGAAAAGGCGTAGACAACGACCAGAACACGGTCGGCTCCAGCTGGCAAAGCAGACAGATTTAGCTTGCAGCCAACCTTCTCTTGACTGCCATTCCACTCCATCCAGCTCTGATCAACCTGGAAGAGCGCCGCATCTCCTTTCGGCTGACGCTTGTCATCAACCGGAAGAAGAGCAACTGCAGCATATTCCCCGAAGGCCGTGGTATTCGCGCACTCCAGCGTCCAGGAGCACTGCGGTGCTCCTATCGCGGTGTTTGCGCCTGGCGCCAGCACCATCATCCCTGCATCGCTCCCTGAATCGTGATCCTTACAAAGCAAGGCAAAATAGTATCAAACTTAAGGTTTGATTAAATATCAGGCTTTGTCGGTATCGCAATCGTGATGGCCTTCACTCTGACATTCGGTCGCCACTCACTCTCTGGCGCCGGCAGACCCAGGCGTGTTGTAGCGAAGATGCCAGGAAGGTTGATGCCGGTATGTTGGGTGTAGCCAATACCACCGGAATAGCGGGGATTGATTTCCAGAAGGTGGGGGATGCCATTGGAGTCATCCTTAGTCTGGACGTTGACCAATCCGTCGCACTTGAAATGGCGGGCTGCACGAAGCGCCAGCTCTACTGCCGCGGTGTCTCTCTCAAAGGTCTGATGAAGGCCTTGCTTGCGGCGTCCCACATATGCGATCGGCTCGCCACCTTTGCACACCATGTCGATCGAACATTCGCTTCCTGCGAAGTAAGGCATGACCAAGAGCGGTGCCCGCTCAGAAGAAGCGCAATAGGCTTGCAGGTAGGTCTCGAAATTGATTTCCCTGCTGTCCGGGTTGGCAAAGCAACGGAATGGGTCCGCTCCCTCTTTGAACCGCCAGAAGCCTTGTCCGTAAATGCCCACCGCGGGCTTAACGCACACCTCTCCATGTGCACTGAGCTCTCTGTACGCGTCCGCCAGCTGCTGGGAGTTGGTGGCAGTGATGGCGGGCACGCAGGCCAGATGTGCCAATTCGGCTTCGGCGGTGAAGTTGGTCTTGTTGTCTACCAGATGGAAGGTATCCATCGACAATCCGCCGGTGACCAGATCCAGACCCGCATCAACGAAACGCTGCCGTTGAGCCTCAAAGACGCTGCCCACCCGGCCAGCAAGGATCACCTTGATACCGTTGGTGACTGCGGTATCCAGTACCCAGTCGATGCGCTCTTGGTTGTCCGTCGGCTCGGTGAAGCTGACATCAGCGTTGGCGGTTATCTCCGGCCTGTCCTGGCGATGGGAAGCGCAGATCTTGATATGTGCTGGAAGGGCTTTCCGTGCACCAAGGATTATGTCGCGCTGGCTGGACTGCCCTTCAAGAAACCAGATCAAAATAAAGCCCTCAGGAGCCTAGGCATCGAGTGCCACAAGTGGATGGATGATGAAGGGGGAGATAACAGCCGAGACATACCGACCAACCAGCGCCAAGAATTCTACTGGAGCTTTTGCTCAATTTTCGCCGATTGATGAAGCACTTTGCCACCAAATATGCCAAAGCCGTATCACACTGCCCAGATCGGGCATCAGAAATTGCTCGATCATGGAAAAATACTCCGGCCCCAGTCGCATCTGTCCTCGAGCAGCGGGGTCGAACCTTCGTTGGTCTGCTATGCGATGGGTGATTGGATACGAGCTTCATCGCATCCGCAATGATGCTTGCTATAGCAGTCTTAGTGGCCAAGCTGGCTTTCGCGCCTACTCGCGTCAAGCCAGAGAGGATAGGGCCTCAATCATCTCCGGCAGCACCTCTGTCATGACTACAATTACGGCAGATCTCGACTTCGCATCCAATTTCAGACTGAATCGCAGCTTTCGCCATCAGATTCAGGCTCGTTTTATAGAAGAGCGAATCCCGATGCGCTTTTGGCAGAAATTTAAAAGTGGGCGGTTGCAGAAGCTGAGTGCAACACGGTTACTGGATTGAAGCAGGTGCATCATGCTGCAACGCCACTACCTCTGTCATGACCTCAATCGGGCATTT
>NZ_MACM02000048.1:0-28075 GCF_001675465.2 Pseudomonas sp. AU12215 | reverse complement strand
GGCGCGGCSWWSGTCTTCGCGCCGCTGGCGCCGTCCAGCCAGCGTAGGGCGCTGAGGTGGGCGTTGGCCAGGTCGACGACGTGCAGGTAGTCGCGCACGCCGGTGCCGTCCGGGGTCGGGTAGTCGTTGCCGAATACACGGATGAAAGGCTGTTTGCCGGTGGCGACCTGGGACACGTAGGGCATCAGGTTGTTGGGGATGCCGTTGGGGTCTTCGCCGATGCGCCCGCTGGCGTGCGCGCCGACCGGGTTGAAGTAGCGCAGGATGGCCATGCTCCACTGTTGATCGGCGTGGGCGATGTCGCGCAGGGCGATTTCCGCCATCAGCTTGGACTGGCCGTAGGGGCTGGCGGGGCCGGTGGGGGCGTCTTCTCGGATCGGGCTTTCCGCCGCCAGGCCATACACCGTGGCCGAAGAGCTATAGATGAAGCGCTTCACGCCGTGGCGCTGCATGACCTGGCAGAGAGTCACAGTGCCGGCGAAGTTGGTCTGGTAGTAGGCGATGGGGTTTGCAACCGATTCGGCAACGGACTTAAGGCCGGCGAGGTGGATGGTGGCATCGATTTCGTGCTCAAGAAAAAGGCGGTCAAGTATCGCTTCGTCACGAACATCACCTTCCACAAAGGGAATTGCCTGGCCGGTGAGTAGCTCGATGCGTTGCAGCGGAATGGGCGAGCTGTTGTCGAGGTTGTCAAGGACGATGGGATGGAAGCCTTGCTCGACCAACTCCAGGCAGATGTGGGAGCCGATGTAGCCGCAGCCCCCGGTCAACAGAATCCTTTTTGTCATGATCGCCTTCTTGCTCCCTTCGCGGTTTGCCGACTCGTGAGCGTCTGAGTATGTCAGAGGCACGCGAATCGACACCATTGAGGGCGGCAGGATTCTATCGGCCGGTGCGCGAGGTCGTAGGACTGCTTACAGACTCAGCCGCATCGACAGGTCCAGCGCCTTGACGTCCTTGGTCAGGGTGCCGATGGAGATGTAGTCCACGCCCGTCTCGGCGATGGTGCGCAGGGTGCTCTCGGTGATACCGCCGGAGGCCTCCAGCTTGGCGCGGCCGGCGGTGAGGGCGACAGCGGTGCGCATGTCGTCCAGGCTCAGCTCGTCGAGCATGACGATATCGGCGCCGGCGTCCAGGGCCTGGCGCAGTTCGTCCAGGTCTTCCACTTCGATCTCCACCGGCTTGCCCGGGGCGATGCGCTGGGCGGCCTCGATAGCCTGGGCGATGCCGCCGCACGCGGCGATATGGTTTTCCTTGATCAGGAAGGCGTCGTACAGGCCGATACGGTGGTTATGGCAGCCGCCGCAGGTGATCGCGTACTTCTGCGCCAGGCGCAGGCCGGGCAGGGTCTTGCGGGTATCGAGCAGTTTCACGCCGGTGCCGTCCACCAGGTCGGCGTAGTGGCGGGCGCGGCTGGCGGTGCCGGAGAGCAGCTGGAGGAAGTTCAGCGCGCTGCGTTCGCCGGTGAGCAGGGCGCGGGCCGGGCCCTCGAGGGTGAACAGGGTCTGGTCGGCGCTGACCTGCTCGCCGTCGCGCACCTGCCATTTCACCTGCACGCGCGGATCGACCTGGCGGAATACCTCGTCGACCCAGGCGGTGCCGGCGAGGGTGGCGTTCTCGCGGGTGATGATGCGGGCGCTGGCGTCGCGCTCGGCGGGGATCAGTTGGGCAGTGATGTCGCCGCTGCCGACGTCTTCGGCCAGCGCGGCGCGGACGTTGGCCTGGATTTCCCCGGAAAGCTCGGCGAGGGTGAGGTTCGGCATGGAAGGCTCCTGTTCGCAGTGGCGCGATTATACGGGCGACGGTGCATGGCGTGCAGGGAGGGCGGAATTTTGGACCGTCGTGCGATTTGTCGGACGGACGGCGGCTGCTTCGGTGTGAATTTCTTCAAGAATGCGTGAAATGTCTCTTGGTTGTGTAAGAAGCTTCCCTATAATGACGTTGAAATTTTCCATTTTTTGACGCCAAGAATTTGACGTTACGGACGACGCCTCGATGATTGTTGGTGCCGCCAGCTGGGCCTGACGGCAGGAGACTTGCGATGCAGAACGACGCGAACGTAGTGCCGCTGAACAAGTCGGCCACGGAACCCTCGCAGACTTCGTTCGCTGGACGCGTTCCGGCGGGGCTCGTCGCTGTGCGCGACAAGGTCGCCGTCCAGCTGCGCCATGCCATGCAGGCCCTGTTCGACAATGCCGACGACACCCTGTTCGAGATGGCCGATCGCGCCGCCAACAATGCTGAGCAGAGCGCGTACTTCGAGGCCATGCGCGACCTGCGCCTCAAGCGCAAGGGCATCGAGCGCGGTTTCCTGAAGAAGGTCTTCGAAGCCTTTGCCAACCTGAACCAGTATGAAATCGGCCGCGCGCCGGTGCTGGATACGGTTTCCTACGAGAATCTCACCCTGGTGCAGAACGACGAGCTGGAAGAGTCCGTCGCCCTGGATGCCATGGTCGCCAAGGTGATGAGCCGCGACGGCGTCGCCCTCACTCACCTCACCACCCGATTCAATACCTTGGTCAGCAAGAAGGTCGAGGACAAGAGCAACCCGCTCGGCCCGCGCCAGCTCTGCGAGGCCTTCCTAGAGGCCTGTCGCGGCCTGGGTGTGGAGATCAAGGTCAAGCTGATCATCCTCAAGCTCTTCGAGAAGTACGTGCTGGCCGATGCCGAGCACCTGTACGCGGAAGCCAACCAGACGCTGATCGCCCTGAACGTGCTGCCGGAGCTCAAGTCCGTTCCGCTGCGTCGTCCGCCGCAACGTACGGTACCCAGCAGCCAGGGCGCCGCTCCGGCCGCCGCTGGTGCCGCCGAGGCGGGCGAGCAAGCAGGCGCTGGCCAGTACATGGACGCCGACAGCCAAGCGGCCTTCGCGGCCCTGCGCGACCTGCTCTCGCAGGTGCGCGGCAGCGCAGCCCCGGCGCGCCCGATGCCTGCCGATGCGGTACCGATTTCCAGCAACGACCTGATGCGCCTGCTGTCCCACCTGCAGTCGCACCTGCCGGCGCAGAGCATCGATGAGATCGATGTGCGCCAGCACCTAGACCACCTGCTGACCCGCGTCAGCAGCAAGAGCGGCCGTTCCCGTGTGGTCGGCCAGGTGGACGAGGACGTCATCAACCTCGTCTCCAT
This sequence comes from Pseudomonas sp. AU12215, assembly GCF_001675465.2. NCBI lineage: Bacteria > Pseudomonadati > Pseudomonadota > Gammaproteobacteria > Pseudomonadales > Pseudomonadaceae > Pseudomonas > Pseudomonas sp. AU12215. Next base: position 24,946 of record NZ_MACM02000048.1, on the reverse strand, counting down.
GCTCTTCGAATTCATCCTCGACGACCGCACCCTGCCGGATTCGCTCAAGGCCCTGATCGGCCGCATGCAGATCCCGATGCTCAAGGTCGCGGTGCTCGACAAGACCTTCTTCAACCGCGGCAGCCACCCGGCGCGCCGCCTGCTCAACGAGATCGCCTCCGCCGCCCTGGGCTGGGCCGAGCACTCCGACGGCCAGCGCGACCACCTGTACCAGAAGATCGAGCAGGTGGTGATGCGTCTGCTGAACGATTTCGTCGACGACCCGGCGATCTTCTCCGAGCTGCTCGACGAGTTCATCGCCTTCACCGGCGACGAGCGCCGTCGCAGCGACCTGCTGGAGCAGCGCACCCGCGATGCCGAGGAAGGCCGCGCCCGCGCCGATCTGGCCCGCCAGGACGTGGAAGGCGTACTCAATGAGCGCCTGCTTGGCCGCACCCTGCCCGAAGTGGTGGTGCGCCTGTTGCAGGAGGCCTGGAGCCAGGTCCTGCTGCTCACCTGCCTGAAGCACGGCACCCATTCCTCCGAGTGGGAAGGTGCGCTGGCGACCATGGACGACCTGATCTGGAGCGTGGAGCCCCACGAAGACCCGGATTCCCGTCTGCGCCTGCTGGAGATGGTGCCGCAGTTGCTCAAGTCGCTGCGTGAAGGGCTGGCTTCGGCTGCCTTCGATCCGTTCTCCACGGGCGAATTCTTCAGCCGCCTGGAAGGGCTGCACGTGCAGGCCTTCCAGCGCTACAAACAGGTCGAGGAAGCTCCGCTGCTTGACCTGGAAGACGACCTGCCGCTGCTGGACGATCCGCTGGATGCTCCGGCAGCCGCCGCTCCCGCTGTTGCGCAGCCGGCCATGGTCGCGGTGGTCGAGGAAATCGTCCTCGCTTCGCCGGAACCTGCCCGCGTGGTGGAGCCCGAAGAGGCCTTCGCTGATGACGACGAGTCGCTGCGCAAGGTCGACGACCTGCGTGTCGGTAGCTGGGTGGAAATCCAGGAAGACGAAGAGCACAAGCTGCGCTGCAAGCTGGCAGCGGTGATCCGCCCGAGCGGTCGCTACATCTTCGTCAACCGCACCGGCATGAAGGTGCTGGAAAAGACCCGCATGAGCCTGGCGGTCGAGTTCCGTCGCAACGCCGTGCGCCTGCTCGACGATGCACTGCTGTTCGACCGCGCCCTGGAATCGGTGATCGGCAACCTGCGCCGCCTGAAGAACGCCTGAGCCCGCTGGCTGCGCGCCAGCGGGTGCATTTCCCCCGTCGCCTGCTTTAGAGTGGGGCTCTGCCAAGGAGTCTCCATGCAGATCGACCCCGAATCCGGCTGGTGCCTAGACGCCCAGCGCTGCCCTTCGCCGAACTTCAATGCCCGCCCCGATGGCGAGGAAGTCTCGCTGCTGGTCATCCACAACATCAGCCTGCCGCCCGGCCAGTTCGGTACCTGCAAGGTGCAGGAGTTCTTCCAGAACCGCCTCGCTGCCGACGAGCATCCGTACTTCGCCAGCATCTGCAGCCTGACGGTGTCCGCCCACTTCCTCATCGAGCGCGACGGCTCGCTGTTCCAGTTCGTTTCCTGCAACTCGCGCGCCTGGCATGCCGGCGTGTCCAGGTTCGATGGGCGGGAGAACTGCAACGATTTCTCCATCGGCATCGAGCTGGAAGGCACCGACATCGAGCCCTACAGCGACCGTCAGTACGAAGTGCTCGCCGAGCTGACGCGGCAGCTGCGCAAGGTTTATCCCGCGATCACGGCGGAGCGCATCCAGGGGCATTGCGACATCGCGCCGGAGCGCAAGACCGACCCCGGCGAGGCATTCGACTGGACGCGCTATCTCACCGATATCGGCGCGGCTGTGAAGAAGGAGTCGACATGAGTTTCCTGGTGCTGTTGCTGGTCCTGTTGGTCGAGAAATTTTCCAGCTGGCGTGCGCGGGTACAGCGTGATGGCTGGTGGCTCGGCTGGCTGGATACCGTGGGTGGCGTGAAGTCGCTGGTGGCGCAGCCCTGGCTCGGCCTGCTGGTGGCCATCCTGCCGCCGCTGCTGTTGCTGGCGCTGCTGCTGACCATTCTGGAGCCGGTGGCCTACGGCCTGCTGGCGCTTCCGGTACAACTGCTGGTGGTGGTCTGGAGCCTGGGGCGCGGCGATGTGCTGCGTGCCATCGGGCCGTTCCGCGATGCCTGGCGCCGTGAAGATGCCCAGGCCGCCTACCACGTCGCCGAGCGTGACCTGGGCGTGCAGGTCCAGGCCGATGGTGACGACGATCTGTTCGCCGTGGTGCAGGGCACATTGGTCTGGGAGGCCTACCAGGCCTTCTTTGCGGTGATCTTCTGGTACGCGCTGCTCGGCCCGGTGGCCGCGCTGGCCTACCGGCTGCTCGCCATTGCCGCCGAGCAGGGGCGCCAGCCGGTGCTGCGCGAGCGCGCCGCACAGTTGCGCCATGCCTTCGACTGGCTGCCGGCGCGGGCACTCGTGCTGAGTTTCGCGCTGGTCGGCAACTTCGTCGCGGTGACCCGTACGCTGTTGCATGACCTGCTGGCCTGGGATGTACCCGCCGCTCGTCTGCTGGCGCGCGCCGGGTACGTGGCCGAAGACTTCAACGAGGGCGGCCTGGGCGCCAAGGGCGTTGCCAGCCTGGATGCGCTATGGCAGCTGCTGGTGCGCTCCGCCGTGCTCTGGTACGCGGTCTTCGCCATCTGGGCATTGCTGCTCTGAGCTCGCGAATCGGGCCGGTTGCCGCCGGTCCGATGATGGCATTTTAACCTTAAGTTACAGAACTCCCCGCCGATATCAGGTACACATCGATTCCAAAGCGCGAGATGACGGTCGCTGTACGACAGCGGCCGCGCCGATGAGCGCACGTGGCGACAACCCGTCCAGGGGCGCGCCGCACCATCCCCGACAAGCAACATAACAATAACGGGAACAGGAGACGTCTTTCGTGAGGACCGTGCTCTATCCGGCCATCGCGCTGATGAACCGTCTGAGCTTCGGCATGAAGTTCAGCCTGATCAGTGTGCTGTTTTTCCTGCCGATGCTGATTACCAACTTCTACCTGGTGCGCGACTCCTACCGGCAGTTCGTCAGTACCCGTGCCGAACTGGAAAGCCTCCAGTTGATCGGCAACGGGCTGCAGGTGCGCCGCCACCTCGAGTCCTACAACGACCTGTTGCAGATCAATGGTGTGCTCGGCCAGTCGAACAAATCCTCCGGCATCGACTCGCGCATCAGCCAGTTGCACAAGGACCTGCAGGCGCAGATCCAAGCGCTGCAACCGGTCACCCAGGACGCCGAGCAGATCACCGAGTTCAACACCAAGCGCGATGAGTTGCTTGCCAGCCTGAAGGGCGTTGACGCCGAGGGCTCGCTGCAGAGCAAGTCGGCCATGGCGGCGCGCCTGCTCAGCGAAGTGCAGGTCTTCAACAAACTGCTGGTGTCCCAGGCTGGCCTGAGCCAGGACGACGCCCGCGACCTGCGCCAGTTGGCCGAACTGATCACCTCCGGCACTCCGCAGGTGACCGAGACCCTCAGCCAGGGCCGCACCATGGGGGCCAGCGCGCTGGGCCAGGGCTTCCTGAATTCCTCCACCAGCAGCAAGCTCGATGACCTGCTGCAGGAGCTGGAGAAGCTCCACGCCGAATACGGGCTCAAGCTGCAGGAAGCGCTGGGCGCCAGCGCTGCAGCGCAGAGCACGCTGGCCGCCGATGCCCAGGCCAGCCGCGAAACGATCAAGGCCATGGGTAAGCTGTTCGAGGACAAGGTGGTGATGGCCGACACCCTCGACACGCCCTGGCTCGATTTCTACGAACAGGTCAGCAAGGCGATCGAGCAGACCTATCGCCTGGACGACCATGTCCTGCAGTTCTTCGACGGCCAGTTGCAGGCCCGCCTGGCCAGCAAGCAGCGGCAGATGGTGCTGCTGGTGGTGGCGCTGCTGGTGGTGTTCGTTTCCATCGTCTACCTCTACGGCGGCTTCTACGTCTCCACCCGCACCACCCTCAAGAGCCTGGGCAAAATGATGGAGCGCGTCGCCGCCGGCGACATGACCGTCAACTTCCAGGCCCAGAGTCGCGACGAGCTGGGCGAGCTGGGCGATGCCTTCAACCAGACCGTGTCGAAGATCCACGACCTGATCGAGCAGGTCGGCCGCACGGTCAGCGAAGTGGAGCGGCAGACCGTGCGCGTGGAGTCGGTTTCCGCCGAGAGCAACCAGGCGGTAGCCGGCCAGCGCAACCAGATCGAGCAGGTCGCCACGGCCATGAACCAGATGGCCGCAACCGCCCAGGAGGTCGCGCGCAGCGCCGCCGTGGCGGTGGGCAGCGCCCACAACGTGAACCAGGAAACCACCAGCGGCCGCGCCCTGGTGGCATCCCAGGTGGGCAGCATCCAGCGCCTGGCTGGCGAGATCGACGAGTCGGTGGCGGTGATCAACCAGCTGGCCGCCGACAGCGCTTCGATCAGCCGTGTGCTGGACGTGATCAAGGGCATTGCCGAGCAGACCAACCTGCTGGCGCTCAACGCAGCCATCGAGGCGGCGCGTGCTGGTGAGCAGGGCCGGGGCTTCGCCGTGGTCGCCGATGAGGTGCGTACCCTGGCCAAGCGCACCCAGCAGTCCACCGAAGAGATCGAGCAGATGATCGCCCGCCTGCAGAACGGCGTGGGCGCCGCCGTGAAGGCCATGGGCAGCAGCCACCAGACCGCCGATGGCACTGTCAGCCAGTCGGCCCAGGTGCAGCAGGCGCTGGAGAATATCCTCAGCGCGGTCGGCGCCATCGTCGACCAGAACCAGCAGATCGCCGCCGCGGCCGAGCAGCAGACCGCCGTGGCCCACGACATCGACCAGAACATCGTCGAGATCAACCAGGCCGGCGAGCGCACCTCCGAAGGTGCCAGCGAGACCGAGCGCGCCAGCCGCGAACTGGCCGGGCAGGTGGTGGAGCTCAAGCGGCTGATCGGCGCGTTCCGCGTCTGATCCCGGGTTGTGCGAGGCAGGCGCAGCGGTCCGTCTCGCTAAAGGGTTTTCGCCAGCAGACCGATGTCCGTGGGTCGCACGGATGCACCCCATCTCACGGGCATCGGTTTGTCGGTGAATTCGCTATTGGCCTGTAGGAGCGAGCTTGCTCGCGAACAGATTCGGCAGGTCACTCCATCGTCGTGCGGTTCGCGAGCAAGAACTGGGCGTCCCCCTCGCTCCTACGAAGAGCAACCGCTCAACTCCAGCCGAACAACTCCATCGCATTGCGCGTGCTGGCGCTGGCCAGTTCTTCCGGGCTGATGCCCTTCAACTCTGCCAGCGCCACGCAGATATCCGGCAGATGTTCCGGGCTGTTGCGTACGCCGGGATACATCGACGGCGCCATGTCCGGCGAGTCGGTCTCCAGCACGATGGACTCCAGCGGTATCTCCGGCACCACCTTGCGCAGGCGGTTGGCCTGCGGCCAGGTCGGCGCGCCGCCCAGGCCCAGGCGGAAGCCCAGCTTGAGGTATTCGCGGGCTTCCTCGCGGCTGCCGGCGAAGGCGTGGACGATGCCCTGGCGCCCGGGCTTGTAACGCTTGAGCGTGGCGATCATCGCCGCATGGGCGCGGCGCACGTGCAGCAGCACCGGCAGCTCGAAGTCGATGGCAATGCGCAACTGCTCCTCGAAGATGGCCTGCTGGCCCTCGCGGTCGAGGTCTTCCAGGTAATAGTCCAGGCCGATCTCGCCCACCGCGCAGAGCTTCGGGTGGCCGGCCAGACGCTGCAGCCACTCGCGCAGCGCAGCAAGGTGTTCCGGCTTGTGCCGCGCCAGATAGATCGGGTGCAGGCCCAGGGCGGCGTAGAGGTCTGGCTCGCTGTCCACCAGCGCCCAGACGTCCTCCCAGTTCTCGCGGAACACCCCCAGCAGCACCTGCCGTTCCACGCCCAGCTCGCGGCTGCGTTGCAGCACGGCGGCGCGGTCCTGCTCGAAGTCCGGGCAGTCGAGGTGGTTGTGGGTGTCGATCAGGCGCATCGGCTCACTCCGTGCGCAGCTTGAGGTTGCGCGGGATCGGGTGCACGCCGGGCGTGTAGCTGTTCTGTTCGATGGCGGCCAGCGCCAGGTCCAGCGCGCGCTCGGCGATCAGCGCGTGCTGCTGGGAAATCGCGTTGACCTTCAGCGGAACGAAGTCCAGCAACTGGGTATCGCCGAAGGTGGCAATGCGCAGGTTCGCCGGCCAGCCGCTGGGCAGCGCCTGGAGCACGTCGAACACGCCTTCGAGCAGCACGTAGGAGGTGGTGATCAGCGCGTCGGGCAACTGCCCCTGGCCGGCCAGCAGCTCCTCCATCAGACGCCGGCCACACGGACGGCTGAAGGTCTCGCCGTGCTCGACCAGCACCTGGCCCTGGTAATCGCGCAGAGCGCTGCGGAAGCCGGCGGCGCGTTCCTGGGAAATGATCAGCTCCGGCCGCGCGCCAAGCAGGGCGATACTGCGGGGCGCGGGCCTCAGCAGGCTGGCGGTGAGGCGGTGGCTGGCGTCGCGGTCGTCGCTGACCACCGAGCAGAAGCGCTGCGGGTCGAGTTGGCGATCCACCGCGATGATCGGTACGCCGTCAGCCTGCAGGCGGGCGTGGCTTTCGTCGCCGACGGGCAGGCAACTGGCGACGATCAGTGCGTCGCAGCGGCGTGCGCGGAACAGGTTGAGCACCTGGCGCTCGGTGTCCGGTTCGTCGTCGGAACAGGCGATCAGCAGCTGGTAGCCGCGCGCTCGCGCGCCTTGCTCGAGCAATTTGGCGAGCTTGGCGTAGCTGGGGTTCTCCAGGTCCGGCAGGACAAAGCCCAGGGTGCGGGTCTGCCCGCGCCGCAGGCTGGCCGCCTGCTGGTCCGGGTGGTAGCCGTGCTCCTCGATCACCGCGCGCACGCGCTCCACCGTGGCGGCGCTGATGCGGCGCTGGACGGCCTTGCCATTGATCACGTAGCTGGCGGTGGTGACCGAAACACCGGCCAGGCGGGCGATATCACTGAGTTTCAACGCGGGATGCTGCCGACAATTGGGGGCTTCAAGGATCACGCATTATCGAGTAACGTGCCAGTCTCAATAGGTGAAACGATTCAGCATTGCGCGCGCAGTATTGCCTGAACCCTGTTCCTGCCCCGCAGCCTCTAAGCTGATCACCGTACAAGCGGATAACCGCCCCAGCGCCGGCACGCGCGAACGCCGGTGAGGAGAACGCGATGCTCGAATTCAACGCGCAGCAGGTCCGCATGGGCCAGCGCGCTGCCGACAAGCAGGCCGCCCTGGCCATGCTCGGCTCTGCCCTCGAAGACGATGGCCTGGTTGCCGAAGGCTACCTGGCGGGTCTTCAGGCCCGTGAAGCGCAAGGCTCCACCTATCTCGGGCAGGGTATCGCCATTCCCCACGGCACGCCGGAAACGCGTCACCTGGTGCAGCGCACCGGCGTGCGCCTGATGCACTTCCCCGAGGGGGTCGCCTGGGGCGACGGGCAGACCGTGCACCTGGCCATCGCCATTGCGGCCAAGTCCGATGAGCACCTGCGCCTGCTGCAACTGCTTACCCGTGCGCTGGGCGATGGTGAAGTAGGCCCGGCCTTGCGTGCAGCGGAAAAACCCGAGGACCTGCTGCAGCTGCTGCAACGTGGCGCGCCTCAGCCGTTGCTGTTCGACGAGCATCTGGTAGGGCTTGGCGTCGCTGCCGAAGACTTCGACGAACTGGCGCTGGTCGGTGCGCGGCGTTTGAAGAAGGCCGGCTGCGTGGTTCCCGGCTTCGCTGCCGCGCTGCATGACCAGGAGGCCCTGCCCTTGGGCGCGGGGCTCTGGTGGCAGGACAGCGAGCAATGCGTCACTCGTCCGGGCCTCGTCTTCGTTACCCCCGCGCGCGAGCTGAGCCACGCCGGCCAGCCGGTGCGTGGCCTGTTCTGCCTGGCTCGCCAGGACGACGCGCACGAGGCGGTGTTCGCGCGCCTGTGCGACCTGCTGGTGGATGGCCGTGCCGGCGAGCTGGCCAGCGCCACCTCCGTACGTGCGCTGCTGGAAGCCCTGGGCGGTGAATTGCCGGTGGATTGGCCGAGCATCCGTGTGCCGCTGGCCAACCCGCATGGCCTGCATGCGCGCCCGGCGCAGGTGCTGATGCTGCTGGCGCGGGACTACAGCGGCGAAATTCGCGTGCGCATCGCCGAGGGCGACAGCGCCCCGGTTTCCATCCGCAGCCTGAGCAAACTGCTCACCCTTGGCGCGCGGCGTGGGCAGGTGCTGGAGTTCTTCGCCGAGCCGGAAATCGCCGAGGCCGCACTGGCTGCCGTTCGCGCGGCCGTGGAGCAGGGCCTGGGCGAGGAAGTCGAGCCGCTGCCGGAAACCCTCGAGCTGGTCGTCGACAGCGTGCGGCAGGACGAGCAGGAATTGCAGGCCGTGCGGGCTCCCGAAGCGGGCGCGCAGTTGCAGGCCATTGCCGCATCGCCGGGCATTGCCCACGGCCCTGCGTACGTGCAGGTCGCTCGTGCCTTCGAGTTCGCCGTGCGCGGCGAGTCGGCGGACGTCGAGCGCCAGCGCCTCGATGAGGCGCGGATGGCCATCAGCGGGGAAATCGGAGCGCTGGTGGGGCGCAGCCAGGTCAAGGAAATTCGCGACATCTTCGTCACTCACCAGGCACTGCTGGACGACCCCGAGTTGCTCGACGAGGTGCAGGCGCGCCTGTCCGAAGGCGCCAGCGCCGAAGCGGCCTGGAGCCAGGTGATCGAGCGGGTGGCCGGCGAGCAGGAGGCCCTGCGCGATGCGCTGCTGGCTGAGCGCGCGGCGGACCTGCGCGACGTCGGCCGGCGCGTGCTGGCGCGCCTGTGCGGCGTCGAGAGTGCGCTGGAGCCGAGCGAGCCCTACATCCTGGTGATGGACGAAGTCGGCCCCTCGGACGTGGCGCGGCTCGATCCGGAACGCGTGGCGGGTATTGTCACGGCGCGCGGCGGCGCCACTTCGCACAGCGCGATTATCGCCCGCGCGCTGGGTATTCCCGCGCTGGTGGGCTCCGGGGAAAGCGTGCTGGCGCTGGAGTCCGGCACGGCGTTGCTGCTGGATGGCGAGAAAGGCCAGATGACGGTCGCCCCCGATGTGCAAGCGTTGCACGCCGCCGAAACCCAGCGCGACCTGCGCCAGCGTCGCGCCACGCAGGCCGAGGCGCGCCGCCATGAGCCGGCCGTGACTCGCGATGGCCATGCCGTGGAAGTCTGCGCCAACCTTGGCGACACCGCCGGCGCGGCGAAAGCCGTGGAGCTGGGCGCGGAGGGCGTGGGTCTGCTGCGTACCGAGTTCGTCTTCATGGACAACCCCCAGGCGCCCGACCAGGCAACCCAGGAGATCGAGTACCGCCGTGTGCTCGATGCCCTCGAAGGCCGTCCGCTGGTAGCGCGCACCCTCGATGTGGGCGGCGACAAGCCGCTGCCGTACTGGCCGATCGCCGAGGAAACCAACCCCTACCTGGGCATTCGTGGCGTGCGCCTGACGCTGCAACGCCCGCAGATTTTCCGTACTCAGCTGCGAGCGTTGCTGAGTGCGGCTGCCGGCCGCCCGCTGCGTATCATGTTCCCCATGGTCGGCCAGGTGGAGGAGTGGCGGCAGGCGCGCGACCTGACCCACGAAATCTGCGCGGAACTGGGCGGTCAGCATGACCTGCAACTGGGCATCATGGTCGAGGTGCCTTCCGCTGCGCTGCTGGCACAGGTACTGGCACGCGAGGTGGATTTCTTCAGCGTCGGTACCAACGACCTGACCCAGTACGCCCTGGCCATCGACCGTGGCCATCCGAGTCTGTCCGCCCAGGCCGATGGCCTGCACCCGGCGGTGCTGCAACTGATCGACATGACCGTGCGCGCCGCCCATGCCCACGGCAAGTGGGTGGGCGTGTGCGGCGAGCTGGCCGCCGACCCGCTGGCGGTGCCCTTGCTGGTCGGGCTGGGAGTGGACGAACTGAGCGTTTCGGCGCGCAGCATCCCGCTGGTCAAGGCGCGGGTGCGCGAGCTGGACCTGCCGACATCCCGCGAGCTGGCTCGCGCCGCATTGGCCCTGTGCTCGGCAGCGGACGTGCGCCAGAGCGTCGCCCTGGCGCTGCCGGAGGTGCACTGATGGCCCGTATTCTCACGCTGACCCTGAACCCTGCGCTGGACCTCACCGTGCGCCTGCCGACGCTTGCGCCCGGCGAGGTGAACCGCAGCGAGTCGGCACTCAGCCAGGCCGCCGGCAAGGGCCTCAACGTTGCCCAGGTGCTGGCCGACCTGGGACATTCGCTGACCGTTGCCGGCTTCCTCGGTGCGGACAATGCGTTGCCCTTCGAGGCGTTGTTCCGTCGTCGTGGTTTCGTCGATGCCTTTGTCCGCGTGCCGGGCGAAACGCGGCGGAATATCAAGATCGCCGAAGGCACCGGGCGGATCACCGATATCAACGGTCCGGGCCCGGCAGTCAGTGGCGCCCAGCAGGATGCGCTGCTCGACCGCCTCGACCTGATCGCCGCCGATTTCGACATTGCCGTGGTCGCCGGCAGCCTGCCGCGCGGCGTCGATCCGCAGTGGTTGCGCGAGCTGTTGCTGCGCCTGCAGGGCCATGGCCTGAAAGTCGCCTTCGATTGCAGCGGTGCCGCGCTGCGCGCCGGGGTGGACGCCGCACCCTGGCTGATCAAACCCAACGACCAGGAGCTGGCCGATGCCTGCGGAAAACCCGCTGGCAGTGCTGATGAGTTGGGCGCGCAGGTCGAATCATTGCGTGCGCGCGGTATCGAGCAGGTGGTGCTTTCCCAGGGCGCCGAGGGCGTGCGCTGGTTCGGTCCGCAGGGTGTCTGGCAAGCGGTGCCGCCCAGGGTGGAAGTCGCCAGCACGGTGGGCGCCGGCGATTCCCTGCTGGCCGGCATGGTCCATGGCTTGCTCGCCGGTTGGCCGCCCGAGCGTGTGCTGCGCCAGGCCACGGCGGTGGCGGCACTGGCGGTCACCCAGATCCAGTTCGGCATCGGCGACGCGCAGCGGCTCAAGCGCATCGAGGACGCGGTGCAGGTTCAGGCGTTGGCCCCGTGCCAGCCCTGAGCGATAGAACAACACGAGGTATGACGATGAACCTTGCCCTGATCACGGCCTGCCCCAACGGCCAGATTTCCAGCGTGCTCAGCGCCCGCCTGCTGCGGGCGGCGGCCGAGCGCCTGGGCTGGTCGGTGTGTGTCGAACAACGCGACCCGCAGCATCCGGAACGCCAGTTGAGCGAAGGACAGATTGCCGCGGCCGACTGGGTGCTGGTGGTCAGCGCGCAGCCGCTGGATCTCTCGCGCTTCGCCGGCAAGCGCCTGGTGCAGGCGCGCCCGGCCGAGGCCTTGGCCGACCCGGCCGGTTTCCTCCAGCGCGCGGCGGCAGAGGCTCCCGTCTGGCAGCCGGGCGAGGCCTCGCCAGTGCCTGCCGCAACGGGACGCGTGGCGAAGGTCGTAGCGGTGACTGCCTGCCCGACCGGCGTGGCGCACACCTTCATGGCCGCTGAGGCGCTGCAACAGGCGGCGCAGCAGATGGGCGTCGAGCTGCGGGTGGAAACCCAGGGCTCGGTGGGCGCGCGCAATCCGCTGAGTGCGGAAGAAATCGCTGCTGCGGACGTGGTCCTGCTGGCGGCGGACATCGAGGTCAATCCCGAGCGTTTCGCCGGCAAGCGCATCTTCCGTTGCGGCACGGGTGTGGCGTTGAAGCAGCCCCAGGCGACCATCGAGCGCGCGCTGCAGGAGGCGACGACGGAGTCCGCCGCGTCTGCCGGCAACAGTGCGGCACCGACGAAGAACGAAGCGCGCGGCGTCTACAAGCACTTGCTCACCGGCGTGTCCTTCATGCTGCCGATGGTGGTGGCCGGCGGGCTGCTGATCGCGTTGTCCTTCGTCTTCGGCATCGAGGCGTTCAAGCAACAGGGCACCCTGGCGGCGGCGCTGATGCAGATCGGCGGTGACGCCGCGTTCAAGCTGATGGTGCCGATGCTCGCCGGCTACATCGCCTGGTCCATCGCCGATCGCCCCGGGCTGGCGCCGGGGATGATCGGCGGGCTGTTGGCGAGCACGCTGGGGGCGGGCTTCCTTGGCGGCATCGTCGCCGGTTTGCTCGCCGGCTATTCGGCGCGCGCGATTGCCCAGTGGGTTCCGCTACCGGCCAGTGTCGCGGCGCTCAAGCCGATCCTGATCATCCCGCTGCTGGCCAGCCTGTTCACCGGGCTGGTGATGATCTACGTGGTGGGTTCGCCGGTGGCGGCGATGATGAGCGCGCTGACCGATTTCCTCGCCGGCATGGGTACCACCAACGCCATCCTGCTCGGCCTGTTGCTGGGCGGGATGATGTGCGTGGACCTCGGCGGGCCGATCAACAAGGCCGCGTACGCCTTCTCGGTCGGCCTGCTCGCCTCGCAGAGCTACGCGCCGATGGCGGCAGTGATGGCCGGTGGCATGGTCCCGCCGATCGGCATGGGCATCGCCACGCTGCTGGCGCGGCGCAAGTTCGCCCAGAGCGAGCGCGAGGCCGGCAAGGCGGCGCTGGTACTGGGGCTGTGCTTCATCTCCGAGGGCGCGATTCCCTTCGCGGCCAAGGACCCGCTGCGGGTGATCCCGGCAAGTATCGCCGGAGGTGCGCTGACCGGCGCGCTGTCGATGCTGTTCGGCTGCAAGCTGCTGGCGCCCCATGGCGGGCTGTTCGTGCTGCTGATCCCCAACGCGATGAACCACGCGCTGCTTTACCTGCTGGCGATTGCCATCGGCAGCGTGGTGACCGGGGTGCTCTATGCGCTGCTCAAGCGCAGTGAGGCAGCGCCGATGATGGTGATGGGCGAGCAGGCGCCGGGGCGGGGTTGAGCATCCTGGCCTGGTCGGCGTGGGTGGGTTCGCGAGCAAGCTCGCTCCTACGAAGAGCCGTGTCCCTCGTGTAGGAACGAGCCTGCTCGCGAATGCTCTTCAGGCCGTGCGCCGCGTGCGTTGTTCGACGACCTGCGCCGGCACCGGCAGGCGGTGCGAGTCGCCGCGGCCCATGGGGAAGTATTCGAAGCCGTAGCGCGCCAAGCGCTCGGGGTCGAACAGGTTGCGGCCGTCGAAGATCAGCGGGGACTTCAGGCGGCTGGCCACCAGCTCGAAGTCCGGCGCCTTGAACTGCCGCCACTCGGTGCAGATCACCAGGGCATCGGCGCCGCCGAGGGTGGCTTCCGGGGTGCCCATCAGGGTCAGGCGTTCATCGTGGCCGTACAGGCGCTGCGCCTCGGGCATGGCCTCGGGGTCGAAGGCGCGGACCTTGGCGCCGGCAGCCCACAGGGCTTCCATCAGGGTGCGGCTGGGGGCGTCGCGCATGTCGTCGGTGTTGGGCTTGAACGACAGGCCCCAGAGCGCGAAGGTGCGGCCCTTGAGCTTGCCGCCGTAGTAACTGTGGATGCGCTCGAACAGCTTGCTCTTCTGCCGCTGGTTGACCGCTTCCACGGCGCGCAGCAGGTCGCTGGAGCAGTGGGCTTCCTCGGCACTCTGGATCAGCGCCTGGACGTCCTTGGGGAAGCACGAGCCGCCATAGCCGCAGCCGGGATAGATGAAGTGGTAGCCGATGCGCGGGTCGGCGCCCATGCCCTGGCGCACGGCTTCGATGTCGGCGCCCAGGTGCTCGGCCAGCTCGGCGATCTGGTTGATGAAGCTGATCTTGGTGGCGAGCATGCAGTTGGCGGCGTACTTGGTCAGCTCCGCGCTGCGCAGGTTCATGGTCAGGATGCGGTCATGGTTGCGGTTGAACGGCTCGTAGATCTCGCGCATCACGTCCAGCACCTCGGGGCTTTCGCAGCCGATGACGATGCGGTCGGGTTTGCGGCAGTCGGCCAGCGCCGAGCCTTCCTTGAGGAACTCGGGGTTGGAGACGATCTCGAAGTCCAGGCTGCGGCCTTCCTCGGCGAGCACCGCGAGTACCTTGGCCTTCACGCGGTCACCGGTGCCCACCGGCACGGTGGATTTCTCGACGATGATCACCGGCTGGGTGCGGTGGCGGGCGATGCCTTCGGCCACGGCCAGCACGGCACGCAGGTCGGCCGAGCCATCGGGCAGCGGCGGGGTGCCGACGGCGATGAACTGCACGCGGCCATGGGCGGCTGTCTCGGCGACGTCGCTGGTGAAGCGCAGGCGTCCGGCTTCCAGGTTGTCCCTCACCAGCTCGGCCAGGCCCGGTTCGAAGATGCTGATCTGGCCGCGCTTGAGCTTGGCGATCTTGTCCTCGTCGATGTCCATGCACAGGACGTCGTGGCCTACTTCGGCCATGACCGCGGCCTGCACCAGGCCTACATAACCGATTCCGAATACGCTGATTTTCATGGTCTGCTCTCCCGAAAAGGGACTTGAAGCGGGATTGAGGTCAGTCGAACTGCGCGTGCTCGGAGCGAGCGTCGCTGGGTTTGATGACGGTTGTTCTGTCAGGTCGGCGTGGCGCGTTGATCGCGATCACGCCGGCGATCACCAGGGCTACGCCCAGGGTGCGCGGCAGGCTCAGCGGCTCGCCGAGGCCCGGCAGCACGGCAGCGCCGAGGTAGACGAGGGCGTAGCTCAGGCTCAGCAGCGAGTAGGCGCGGCTCAGCGGCAGGTGTTTCAGGGCGAGCAGCCAGCAGAGCATCGACAGCGCGTAGGCGAGCACCGCCCCGGCCAGCGCCAGAAGTGCGGCGATGTCGAGTTGCGCCGGGTCGAACGGCCAGTGCGAGGGCAGGCGCGACATGCTCCAGCGCATGCCCAGCTGCGCACTGCTCACCAGCAGCACGCTGCCCAGGGCGAAAGCGATGCCGCGCCTCACGAGTGCATCCCCAGCAGGGCGACGCCGCCGACGATCAGGGCCACGCCGAACCAGTGGCGGCCGTCGATGCGTTCGCCGAACAGGCGGCTCGCCAGTAGCGTCACCAGCACGAAGTTCAGGCTCAGCATCGGGTAGGCGACGCCGACTTCCAGGCGTTGCAGGACCAGCAGCCAGAGCAGCAGGCCGGCGCCCAGGCAGGCGACGGCCAGGATCAGCCAGGGTGAGAAGAGCTTCGCCGTCAGGCTCGAGGGCGCATCGCGCCAGCTTTCCACGGCGAACTTCTGCGCCAGCTGGCCCAGGCAGGTGAGCAGGCAGACGCCCGCCAGCAGCAGGGCAGTCATGGCGCGGCCTGCGGAATCAGCAGGACCACCAGGTGGTTCTGCCGGTAGCTGATGGCGTCGCTGGGCAGCATGGCCAGTTCCGCTTCGTCGCTGGCGCTGTTGACCCGCATGATCACGCCGATGGAGCCCTCGGCGCGGGTCCGGTCGATCCACGCGTGGATGCCCTCGGGCGGGATGCTGCGGCCCTGACCTTCGGGGTAGCCGAGGCCGAACTTCAGCTCGCCTTCGGTGTTGAACAGCGTGATGTCGCTGCGCCGGGTGCGCCAGGCGAGCGCGGTGGCGGCGCCCAGGTCGTTGCTCAGCAGGCTGCGGGCGTCCTTGAGCTGGTCCAGATGCTCGGCGATGAACTGGTCAGGCATCTTGCTGTTGACCATCTTGTTCGGCATCGCGTTGGGCACCAGGGCCACCAGCAGCCAGGCCGCGAAGGCCGGCGCCGCCCAGAAGCGAGTGGGGCGCAGCAGTTGCAGCAGGCCGGCGAGCAGCCAGGCGATGCACACCAGGGCAACCATCAGCACGCTGGGCAGTTCGTCGTGGTACTGCGGGTGCCGTGCCTGCATGAACAGCAGTCCGGCCAGCGCACTGCTGCCCAGCAGAAGATTGAGCGCGCCGTTGAACTTCAGGGCGACTTGCCGGTGCTGCTGCAGCGCGCGGCCGAGGGCATCGGCCATCAGCAGGGCTAGCGGGGCAAAGCAGGGCATGATGTAGGTCGGCAGCTTGCCCTTGGCCAGGCTGAAGAACAGGAAGGGCATGACGAACCACAGCAGCAGGAACAGCAGCTTCGAGTCGCGCCAGCCCTGGATTGCGTTACGCAGCGCAGGGAAGACCAGCACCGCCCAGGGCAGTGCGCTGGCGAACAGCAGCGGGACGAAGAACCAGAATGGACGGCCGTGCTGGGCGTCGTCACCGGCGAAGCGGCGGATGTGCTCGTGCCAGAAGAAGAAGTCCCAGAAGTCCGGCTCGCGGGCGTGGATCAGCAGTACCCAGGGCGCGCAGACCAGCGCGGCCACCAGCACCGCCAGCGGGCCGTAGCGCAGCAGTTCGCCCAGGCGCTTCTGCAGCACGGCGTAGGGCAGGCCGACGATCACCGGCAACAGGAAGGCGAGGAAGCCCTTGGTCATGAAGCCGAAGGCGCAGGCGGCACCCAGCAGGCTCCAGGCAGCCAGGCGCCCGCGCGGGGTGCTGGCATCGAAAGCGAACCACAGGGCACCGAGGCTGAGGTTCACGCAGAAGGTGAACTGTGGGTCGAGGTTGGCGTAGCCGGCCTGCCCCGCGATCAACCCGCAGCTCAGGTAAAGCAGACCGGCGGCCCAGGTGCGGCGCGGGTCGTTCCACAGGCGGCGGGCGACCAGGATCACCAGCAGGGTGCTCAGCGCGGTGACCAGTGCGGAGGCAAAGCGCACGCCGAACAGGTTCTGCCCGAACACGGCCTGGCTGGCTGCGATCAGCCAGTAGCCGCCGGTAGGCTTCTCGAAGTAGCGCAGGCCCAGCAGGTGCGGGGACACCCAGTCGCCGCTCTGCAGCATGGCCTGGCTGATCTGCGCGTTGCGCGACTCGTCCGGGATCCACAGGCCGTGGAAAGCCATCGGCAGCAGGATGCACAGGACGAAGGCGGCGAGCAGTGTCGGGTAGGCCAGGCGTTTCATGCGTGCTGCACCCCCAGCCAGCCTTCGCGGCCAGCCAGTTCGCCGCGCACCAGGCTGGCGACGGGCAGGGTGGTCGGGTCGTCCGGCAGCAGCCGGCCCAGCGGGACGAAGCGGATGCCGCCGGCCCGTGCCTGGGCCAGCAAGCGGCGGAAGTCGTGGGCCATGAGAATGCCCTCGACCTCGGCGTGAATGGTGTACACGTTCAAGGCGTCCATGTCGAAACGGGAAAGGATGTAGTCATTGAAGGCGGACGGCGCCACCTGTGGACCGACGACCTCGTCGAAGGTGGGCATGTCCACCGGGATCTGCGGGGTGCCGGCGCGACCGTCGGCCAGGCGCGGGCGGAACAGCGAGCGGCCGCGGCAATCGCTGTTGTAGCGAAAGCCGAAGCGCTCCTTGGCTTCCACGGTGCGTTCGTCGGCGCGCCAGCCGGCCACCGCCGAGCACTCCACCGGGTTGCCGAGGATGTCGGCAAGAGTGTCGACGCCACGGCGGATCTGTTGTTCGAGCTGCTCGGTGCTCCAGCGGCCGGCGTTGGCCTGCCAGCCGTGGTGGTCCCACGCATGCAGGCCGACTTCATGGCCGGCGTCCTGGGCGCGCCGCATCAGGTGGCCCAGGTCGCGGCCGATCGGCTTGCCCGGCCAGGCGGTGCCGGCCAGCAGGATGTCCCAGCCATACAGGCCGGCGGCGTTGGAGCGCAGCATTTTCCACAGGAACTGCGGGCGGATCAGGCGCCACAGGTGGCGCCCCATGTTGTCGGGGCCGACGCTGAAGAAGAAGGTCGCCTTCACCTCGGCCTCGCCGAGCATGTCCAGCAGCCGCGGCACACCGTCACGGGTGCCGCGGTAGGTATCGACGTCGATGCGCAGTCCCGCTCTCATCAGGCGATGCTTTTCTGCAGCGGGAAGGCGTGGGGCACCCCACCGGCACGTTCGGCCAGGGCTTCGCGGAGGAAGAAGTCCAGGGTCTTGCCGATGGTGGCGGAGAGCTCCACGCTCGGCTGCCAGTTCAGCAGGCGACGGGCGTTCTCGATGCTCGGCTTGCGGTGCGACACGTCCTGGTAGCCGTCGCCGTAGAAGCTGCGGCTTTCCACTTCGCGGAAGCCGGCGAAGGGCGGGAACTGGTCGCGCAGCGGGTGCGCCTCGAACTGACGCAGCAGCTCTTCGCCCAGTTGGCGGATGCTGGCTTCGTTGTCCGGGTTGCCGATATTGACGATCTGCCCGTCGCAGCGGCTGCCTTCGTTGTCGATGATCCGCGCCAGCGCCTCGATGCCGTCATCCACGTCGGTGAAGCAGCGCTTCTGCTCGCCGCCGTCGACCAGGCGGATCGGCGTGCCTTCCACCAGGTGCAGGATCAGCTGGGTGATGGCGCGGGAACTGCCGATGCGCGCCGAGTCCAGGCGGTCCAGGCGCGGGCCCATCCAGTTGAACGGACGGAACAGGGTGAACTTCAGGCCCTTCTGGCCGTAGGCCCAGATAACGCGGTCGAGCAACTGCTTGGAGACCGAGTAGATCCAGCGCTGCTTGTTGATCGGGCCGACGATCAGGTTCGACTTGTCTTCGTCGAAGTTGGCGTCGGTGCACATGCCGTACACCTCGGAGGTGGACGGGAAGATCACGCGCTTGTTGTACTTCACGCAGTAGCGGACCAGCTTGAGGTTTTCCTCGAAGTCCAGCTCGAACACGCGCAGCGGGTTGCGGGTGTATTCGATGGGCGTGGCGATGGCCACCAGCGGCAGGACCACGTCGCACTTCTTGATGTGGTACTCGATCCACTCGGTGTGGATGCTGATGTCGCCTTCGACGAAGTGGAAGTCCGGGTTGCCTTTCAGGCGCTCGATGGCGTCGGAGCCGATGTCCAGGCCGTAGACCTCGTAGTTGCCGTCGCGCAGCAGGCGCTCGGAGAGGTGGTTGCCGATGAAGCCATTGACGCCGAGGATCAGTACGCGGGTCTTGCGCTTGGGTTTGCCGCTGGCGCCGTGCAGGCGCGAGCCGTCCACCAGGCCCATTTCGCGGGCCAGCTGCGGGCCGGCGAGGAACAGGCCGCTGTCGCCCTGCTGGCCGGAGAGGATTTCCAGCGAGTCAGCACCGCAGGCGATGCGCAGCGGGTCGACCGACAGGACCGAGCCGGCCGGCAGGCCGTTGTTGCCGGCGACCACGCGCGAGCTCCAGACGATCAGCTTGCGATCGCCCACCGGGGCGAAGGCGCCGGGGTATGGCTGGGTCACGGCGCGGACCAGGTTGTGCAGTTCGCTGGCAGGGCGCTTCCAGTCGAGCTGGCCGTCCGCCGGGGTGCGGCGACCGAAGTAGCTGGCGCGGGATTCGTCCTGGGCGACTTCCTGCAGTTCACCCCGAGCCAGGCGGGGCAGGGCAGTGGCGAGCAGCTCGCGGGTGGCTTCGCGCAGCTTGCCGTGCAGCACCAGTGCGGTGTCGTCCGGGCCGATGGCGACGCTCTGCTGGGCGAGGATGCCGCCGGCGTCGGCGCGCTTGACCATGCGGTGCAGGGTCACGCCGGTCTCGCTTTCGCCGTTGACCAGCACCCAGTTGGCCGGGGCGCGGCCACGGTAGCGCGGCAGCAGCGAACCATGCAGGTTGTAGGCGCCCTTGGCGGCGCAGGCCAGCAGCTCTTCGCTGAGCAGGTGGCGGTAGTAGAAAGAGAAGATGTACTGCGGCTGCAGTTCGCGGATGCGCGCAACCCACAGCGGGTGGTTGACGTCTTCGGGCGCGTGCACCGGGATGCCCAGGCGCGCGCAGAGTTGTGCTACGGAGCCGTAGAAGCGGTTTTCCTTGGGATCGTCGGCATGGGTGAACACGGCGTCGATCTGGTAACCGGCGGCGAGCAGCGCTTCGATGCCGGCGCAGCCGAAGTCGTGGTAGGCAAAGACGATGGTCTGCTGGGTCATGGCTGGATGGACTCGAAAGAAGGGGAAGAAGTAGTGATCTGGGCGCGCGGTGCATCGACGCGAACGATGCGCTCGATGAAGAAGCGGGGGCGGGCGCGCACGTCGTTGTACATGCGGCCCAGGTACTCGCCGAGCAGGCCCATGCCGACCAGCTGCACGCCGGTGAACATGAACAGCACGGCGAACAGCACGAACACGCCGTGGCCGGCCCAGGCGGCGCCGAACAGCAGGCGCAGCACCAGCAGCATCAGCGCGAAGGCGAAGCCGGCCACCGCCATGCCGCCGCCGACGAAGGACAACAGGCGCAGCGGCGAAGTGGTCATGCAGGTGACCAGGTCGAACATCAGGTTGATCAGGCGCAGGAAGTCGTACTTCGACTCGCCGTGCTCGCGCTCGGCGTGGGCGACGAGGATCTCGCTGGTATGGCGGGCGAAGCTGTTGGCCAGGATCGGGATGAAGGTGCTGCGCTCGCGGCAGGCGAGCATCGCCTTGACGATGCTGGCGCGATAAGCGCGCAGCATGCAGCCGTAGTCGTTCATCGCCACGCCGGTGGAGCGCTGCACGGCGAGGTTGATCAGCTTCGACGGCCAGCGACGCAGTGCCGAGTCCTGGCGTTGCTGGCGCACGCTGCCGACCACGTCGTAGCCCTTGGCGGCTTCTTCGACCAGGCGCGGGATTTCCTCCGGCGGGTTCTGCAGGTCGGCGTCGAGGGTGATCACCAGGTCGCCCTGGCATTGCTCGAAGCCGGCCATGATCGCCGCGTGCTGGCCATAGTTGCGGTTGAGGATCACCGCCACCACATGGCTGCCGGGCGCTTCGGCGGCTTCCTGCAGCAGGTCGGCGGAGCTGTCGCGGCTGCCGTCGTCGATCAGCACGATCTCGTAATCGCGGCCCAGTTGTTTGCAGGCGGCGGTGGTGCGGCGCAGCAGCTCGGGGAGGCTGGCCTCTTCGTTGTACACCGGGATGACGATGGACACACGGTTGATCGGATAGGCTTTCACGGTGGCGTTACCGAAGCAGGGTTTCGATGGCGTCGACCACGCGGTCCTGGTCGGCCTGGGTCATGTCGGGGAACAGCGGGATGGAGACGATCCGCGAGGCGTTCCACTCGGTGTTGGGCAGGTGCACATCCGGGTAGCGCTGGCGGTAGTAGCTGTGCAGGTGGCTGCCGATGAAGTGGATGCCGCTGCCGATGCCGCGCTCCTGCAGGCCCTGCATGAAGGCGTCGCGGTCGATGCCGCAGCGCTCCTGGTCGATGCGCAGGACGTACAGGTGCCAGGCGTGGTGCTGCGGGTAGTCCGGCAGCGCCAGCGGTTGCACCGGCAGGTGCGCCAGGCGACTGGCGTAGCCGGCGGCCAGTTCGGCGCGGCGGGCGTTGATCGCTTCGAGCCTGGGCAACTGCACCAGGGCGATGGCGGCGTTGATATCGGTGAGGTTGTACTTGAAGCCCGGTTCCACAACCTGCGCCTGTGGCTTGCGGCCGTGGGTCAGGCGGTCGTAGGCATCCACGCCCAGGCCATGGAACTTCAGGGTGCGCACGCGGTTGGCCAGGGCCTCGTCGTCGGTGACGAACATGGCGCCCTCGGCGCAGGTGAGGTTCTTGATCGCGTGGAAGGAGAAGATCGCGGTGCCGCGCGAGCCTACCGGGCGGCCGCGATAGAAGGTGCCGGCCGCGTGGGCGGCGTCCTCGATCACCGGGATGCCGTGGCGCAGGGCGAGCTCGTTGATCGGGTCCATGTCGCAGGCCGCGCCGGCGTAATGCACCGGAATGATGGCGCGGGTGCGCGGGGTGATTGCGGCTTCGATGCGCGCGGCGTCGGTCATCAGGGTGTCACGGTCGACATCGACGAACACCGGCGTGGCGCCCAGCAGGCTGATCATGTTGACGGTGGAGACCCAGGTCTGCGACGGGGTGATCACCTCGTCGCCCGGGCCGATGCCCAGGGCCAGCAGCGCCAGGTGCATGCCGCCGGTGGCCGACGACAGGGCCACCGCGTGACGGCAACCGATGGAGTCGGCGAAGCGTTGCTCCAGTTCATGGTTCTTCGGCCCGGTGGTGATCCAGCCCGAACGCAGGACTTCGTTGACTGCCTGGATCTCTTCTTCACCGATGCTGGGACGGGAGAAGGGGAGGAAGGGCATTTCCATGTGGTGTTCCAAAGGCCATGGCGGCTCTGTCAGGGGGTGAGAGAACGCTACGGGGGTGATCGTTAAGAAGCCGTTAAGTGGATGTCGTGATTCCGTTCGTCGGTCGAACATGCGACAAGCAGCACCCGAAGATGGGAGGGAGGTGAGTGAACGGTCTGAAAACGACATGTCTGATGTCGGAAAACGCTGTTGAACACTCGTTCATCCTTGGCTATGGTGGCCCAACGCTCCTGCGGACCCTTCTGCAGGACATTCCGTCATTCGGATGAGGCCCTTGCATGCGTTATTCGTCGCTTGTGGACAGGATGGTCGGACCCGGCGTTGCCGCCTGGGATATTCACTACGCCGCCATTGCCGCCCAACGCGCCGGCCGCGACGTGATAGTGCTCAGCGTCGGCGACCCCGATTTCGCAACCCCGGACTTCATCACCGATGCCGCCGTTTCCGCCTTGCGCGACGGCGACACCCACTACAGTGATGTGGCTGGCCGCCCGGCACTTCGCCAGGCGATCGCCGCACTGCATGAGCGACGATTCGGCCAAAAGGTCGCCGCCGAGAACGTCATTGTTGTCGCCGGAGCGCAGAACGGCCTGTTCGCCGCCGCGCTGTGCCTGCTGGAAAAAGGCGACGAGGTCATCACCTTCGATCCGGTCTACGTCACCTACGAAGCCACGCTGAAGTCCACCGGTGCCGTGCTGGTCGGGGTTCCTACCCGTCCGGAGAACGGTTTCCGCCCTCTGGCCGGTGATATCGCGGCTGCCATCACGGCGCGCACCAAGGCGATCTTCCTCGCCAACCCGAGCAACCCCACGGGCGTCGTGCTGGCTCGCGAGGAGTTGCTGGCGATCGCCGAGCTGGCGCAGGCCCACGATCTCTGGGTGGTGGTGGACGAGGTCTACGAGGGCCTGACCTTCGAGCGCGAACACCAGAGCTTCGCCGCGCTGCCGGGCATGGCCGAGCGCACCCTGAGCATCGGCAGCCTGTCGAAATCCCATGCCATGACCGGCTGGCGCGCCGGCTGGATAGTCGCCAACCCGACGCTGGTCGGGCATCTGGAAAACCTTGCGCTGAACATGTTCTACGGCCTGCCGGGCTTCGTGCAGGAGGCCGCGCTCGCTGCGGTGGAGCGCCATGATGAAGTGGTGGCGTCGATGCGCGAGATCTACCGCCGCCGCCGCGACCTGGTGGTGGCGGCGCTGACTGATTGTCCGCGGGTGAAGGTCCTGTCGCCCGAAGCCGGCATGTTCGTCATGGTCGATGTACGTGACACCGGCCTCAGCTCGCTGGACTTCTCCTGGCAGCTGTTCCATGCCACCGGCGTCTCGGTGCTCGACGCGGCAGCCTTCGGCCCGCAGGCGGAAGGTTTCGTGCGGTTGTCCTTCGGGTTGAGCGACGAGAGCATGGCGGAGGCCTGTGCGCGGATCATTCGGTTTGTCGAATCCCTTCCCGCACGTGCCGAATCAACTGTAGGAGCGAGGGGGGCGCCTCAGCCATTGCTCGCGAACGCTCTTGATGTTTCTGACGCTGCGGCCGGTTCGCGAGCAAGCTCGCTCCTACGGGAACAGCCCACCACTAAGCCGGTGATCGAAGTGCGAGATATCCACAAGCGCTTCGGCGACTTCGAGGTGCTCAAGGGCGTTTCGCTGTCGGCCCGCGAGGGCGAGGTGATCTCGCTGATCGGCGCCAGCGGCTCGGGCAAGAGCACCTTGCTGCGCTGCATCAACATGCTGGAGATTCCCAACCAGGGCTCGGTCACCGTCAACGGTGAAACCATCCGCCTGGCTCAGAGCCGCCAGGGCGAGCCGATGGTGGCCGACCAGAAGCAGCTCACCCGTATCCGCTCGCAGCTGGGCATGGTGTTCCAGAGCTTCAACCTGTGGCCGCACCGCACCGTGCTGGAGAACCTGATCGAGGCGCCGACCTTCGTCCTCCACGAGAGCAAGGCCGAGGCCCGCGAGCGCGCCGAGGCGTTGCTGGAACGTGTCGGCCTGGCGGAGAAACGCCACGAATACCCGGCCTTCCTTTCCGGTGGCCAGCAGCAACGCGTGGCCATCGCCCGCGCGCTGGCCGTGCGACCGAAAGTGATGCTGTTCGACGAACCGACCTCGGCGCTGGACCCGGAGCTGGTGGGCGAAGTGCTGCGGGTGATCCGCTCGCTGGCCGAGGAGGGGCGGACCATGATCCTGGTCACCCACGAGATGGCTTTCGCCCGCGACGTGTCGAGCCATGTGGCGTTCCTGCACAAGGGCCTGATCGAGGAGGAGGGAACGCCCGAGGAAGTGTTCTCGCGCCCGCGCAGCGAGCGCTGCCGGCAGTTCGTCAACGCGCACCAGAATCGCTGACCGATGCCGCGCTGCCGGCGCATCGATGAGCGTGACCCATAACAAACGAAAACAACGCAGGGGATCACGATGAGCAAGAAAGGTCTGTGCAATCTGATGGTGGGTGCGGCGATGCTGATGGCCGGCGCGGCGAGCGCCCAGGCCGAGACGATCCGCTTCGCCCTGGCCGCCGAACCCTATCCACCGTTCTCGCAGAAGCAGCCCGACGGTAGCTGGGTCGGCTTCGAGCCGGACCTGATCCACAAGGTCTGCGCCGAGATGAAGGCCACCTGCGAGATCGACGAAGTAGCCTGGGACGGCATCATCCCGGCGCTGCTGGCGAAGAAGATCGACGTGATCTTCAACTCCCTGTCGATCACCGACGAGCGCGAGAAGCAGATCGCCTTCAGCCGCCCCTATTACGACACCCCGGTCGCCGTCGCCGCGCCCCAGGCGGTGGATGTGCAGATCAGCCCCGAGGGCCTGAAGGGCAAGGCCATCGGCGTGCAGATCTCCACGGTCAGCTCCAACTACCTGAAGAAGTACTACGAGAAGATCGCCGACGTGCGCTACTACGACACCCAGGACTCGGTGAACGCCGACCTGGTGGCCGGGCGCATCGACCTGATGATGGCCGATGGCATTGCCGTGGCGTCTTTCGTCAAGTCGCCGGACGCCCAGGCTGCCGGCATCGTCAACAAGGGCGAAGTGAAGTACGACCCCCTGTTCGGCCGTGGCGTTGGCGCCGGCATGCGCAAAGGCGACACCGAGCTGAAGGCGAAGATGGACGAGGCCATCGGCAAATTGCTCGCCAGCGACGACTACAAGGCGCTGTCGGACAAGTA
>NZ_MACM02000047.1:0-72999 GCF_001675465.2 Pseudomonas sp. AU12215 | reverse complement strand
TGAACAGCATCGCCAGCGGGATCACCATGGCGGTGATCAGCGCCGCACGGATATTGCCCAGGAACAGGAAAAGTACCGCCACCACCAGGATCGCCCCCTCGGTGAGGTTGCGCTTGACCGTGGCGATGGCCTTGTCGACCAGTTGCGTACGGTCATAGACAGTCACCGCCTTGACCCCGGCCGGCAGCGTACGGTTGATCTCGTCCAGCTTGGCCGCGGCAGCCTTGGCGACGGTGCGGCTGTTCTCGCCGATCAGCATGAACACCGTGCCGAGAACCACTTCGCGGCCGTCCTCGGTGGCGGCGCCGGTGCGCAGCTCGCGCCCCAGCCCGACCTCGGCGACATTGCGCAGACGGATCGGTGTGCCGTCGACATTGGCCACGACTATGTTGGCGATGTCCTCCAGGCTGCCCACCTGCCCCGGCGCACGCA
This sequence comes from Pseudomonas sp. AU12215, assembly GCF_001675465.2. Classification (NCBI taxonomy): domain Bacteria; kingdom Pseudomonadati; phylum Pseudomonadota; class Gammaproteobacteria; order Pseudomonadales; family Pseudomonadaceae; genus Pseudomonas; species Pseudomonas sp. AU12215. The sequence continues at coordinate 72,567 of NZ_MACM02000047.1, read as the reverse complement.
CCAGCAACTGCTCGCCGTTGCGTTCGATGTAGCCGGCGCCGACGTTGGCGTTGTTGCGCTCCAGTGCAGCGATCACGTCCGCCAGGGTCAGCCGGTAGGCCGCCAGCCGGCGGGTATCCGGGGCAACCTGGAACTGCTTGGCGAAGCCGCCGATGGTGTTCACCTCGGCCACACCCGGCACGTTGCGCAGTTGCGGCTTGATCACCCAGTCCTGGATCACCCGCAGATCGGTCGGCGTGTACTCGCTGCCGTCCTCCTTGCGCGCGCCCGGCTCGGCCTCGATGGTCCACAGGAAGATCTCGCCCAGGCCGGTGGAGATCGGCCCCATGGCCGACTCGACGCCCTCGGGGAGCTGCTCGCGCGCCTGCTGCAGGCGTTCGTTGACCAGTTGGCGGGCGAAGAACAGGTCGGTACCGTCCTTGAAGATCACCGTCACCTGCGACAGCCCCGAGCGCGAAATCGAGCGCGTCTGCTGCAGGCCCGGCAAGCCGGCCATGGCGGTTTCCACCGGGTAGGTGATGCGCTGCTCGGTCTCCAGCGGCGTGAAGCCCGGCGCCGACGTGTTGACCTGCACCTGTACGTTGGTGATGTCGGGCACCGCGTCGATGGGCAGTTTCTGGTAGCTGGCGATACCCAGGCCGGCCATGCCGAGGACGGCGAGCAGCACCAGGTAGCGCTGCTCGATGGCAAAACGAATGATGCGTTCGAACATGCTGGCGCCCCGTCAGTGAGCGTGGGACGCCGAGCTCTTGCCCAGCTCCGACTTGAGAATGAAGCTGCCTTCGGCCGCCACCTGATCACCCGCCGAGAGTCCCGCCAGCACTTCCACCTGGCCGGCGCTGCGCAGCCCAAGGTTGACCGGGCGCGGGTCGAAGCCTTCGGCGTTGCGCACGAATACGCTCGGCTGGCCTTCCACCTCCTGGACGGCCTGCTCCGGCACCGCGACCGGCACCTGGCGTGCCGAACTGCTGACCCGCACGTTGACGAACAGGCCCGGGCGCCAGGCGCCATCGGGATTGGCCAGGGTCACGCGGGCCACCGCGCTGCGGGTCTGCTCGCCGAGCAGGTTGCCGACGTAACTCACGCGACCGTCGACCTGCATGCCCAGGTCCGCCGCTTCAACCCGTGCCGGCTTGCCCACCTGAACCCGCGAGAGGTCCTGCGGTGCGACATTGAAACTGGCCCAGACCCGCGACAGGTCGGACAGCGTGAACGCCGCCGTGGTCTCGCTGACCACCTCGCCGGGCACCAGGTGCTTCTCCACCACCACGCCGTCGAACGGCGCCCGCAGCTCGTAGCGGTTGCCGCCGGCGCTGGCCGACACGCCGCTCAGGGCGTTGGTCTTCTGCTGCGCATTGGCCAGGGCGATGCGGGCTTCCTCCAGGTCCTGGCGGGCCTGGAGATAATCCTGCTCGGCGGAGATCTTCTCCTGCCACAGCTCGCGTTCGCGTTCGAAGGTCTTGTTCGCCAGGCTCGCCCGGCGCTGGGCGGCGGCCAGCTCGCTGCGCAACTCGGACACCTGCTGGCTGGCGATCAGGGCCAGCAGCTCGCCCTTCTTCACGTTCTGCCCGAGCTCAACCGCCACCGACTCCACCACGCCCGGCGTGCGCGGTACGACGTGGGCAGTGCGGTCCTGGTCGAAGCCGATCTCGCCGGGCAGGCTGAATGCCTCGTCCAGCGCCTGCGGCCCGGCTGTGACCAGTTGGATGCCGGCAGCCTCGATCTGTGCCGGGGTCAGATGCAGGCCTTGCTCTTCGGTTTCGGCTTCCTGGGCGGCGTGATGCTCACCGTCGGCATGGCTCGCCGCTTCGGCATGAAGGGTCGGCGCCACGCTGTTGTGGTGCTCGCCGTCCGCGTGGGTCGCATCGTCGAGGTGGTTGCCGCCGGCCTGTTCGCTGCCCATCCAGGCATAGGCGCTGACGCCCAGCGCAGAGGCGAGCAGCACGGCGGCGGCGAGAGGGGTTTTGTTGATCATGAAAGCTCCGGGAAGTATCCGCCGGCACCGCGCTGTGACGCTGGCACCGCAAGGTGATGGAGGTTGCTGAAGAGGTCGTGGACGCACCAATGCACCGGCAGGCCCGCGGTCGGCGCCGCGGCAGACGGCGTCAGGGTCACCAGCAGCAGGGCGAGCCAGGCGCGGCGAGCCTTAGCGGGCCGCGCCGACATCGCCGTAAACCCGTTCGATGCGGCCCCAGGCATCGCTGACCTGGACCAGCGCGCGCAGGTACTGGTCGCGCGCGGCGATCAGGGTGCGTTGGGCGTCGAGTACTTCGAGGAAGCCGAACTTGCCCATCTCGAAACCGCGAGTGGCGCTTTCCACGGCGGTCTGGGCGGTGGGCAGGATGGTCTGGCGGAAGGCATTGACCTCGCCCTGGGCGGTGCTCCACTGCTGCCAGGCCTGCTGGGTCTCCTGGCGCAGACGCAGCTCGACGGCGTTGCGCTGGTCGCGAGCCTGATCGGCCCGGCGCGACTCGGCGAGGATGTTGCCCTGGTTGCGGTCGAACAGCGGCAAGGGCAGGCTCAGGCCAATCACCGCAATGCGGTCGCGGTTGCCGTCCTCGATGGCCTCCTGGCTGCCCAGGCTGACATCGAGGTCGGGAATCCGCTGGGTCTTCGCCAGACGCACGGCGGCCTCACCTACATCGATGCGACTCTGCGCCAGGCGCATCTCGGCGCTGTCGGCCAGACGGCGCAACAGCTCTTCGCTGGAGGGCAGGCCGGGCAGTGAACGGGCTGTCTCGCTGCGCACGCCGGTGAAGTCCGGCGAGGCAAGCCCCATCAGGCTGGCCAGCGCCTGGTTGGCGTCGGCGCGGTCGCGGCGGGCGCGATCCTGCTCCAGGCGCACTTCGGCCAGCTGTACCTGCGCGCGATCGGCCTCGAGCGGCGGGGCCTTGCCGGCGCGGACACGCCCGTCAGCCGCGGCCACGCCACGCCGCGCCAGCTCGACGGACTGCTGTGCCAGCCGTTCACGCTCCTGGGCGCGCAAGGCCGTGAAGAACGCTGCGATCACCTCGCCGCGCAGCTGGTTGCGCCGCGCCTCCAGGCTCAGCGCGGCGACGGCCTGGCCGCGCTCCGCGAGTTCCACCCGCGCGCCCCGCTTGCCGCCCAGCTCCAGCGGCTGGCTGATGCCCACCGTGGTGGTGCGATTCCGCGATTCGGTGCCTTCCTGCTCCCAGGACAGCGTCGGGTTGCGCAGCAGGCCGGCCTGCTCGCGCAAGCCCTGGGCGATGCCGATCTCACGGGCGCTGGCGGACAGTTCGGGATTGCCATTGGCCGCAGCCTGCAGCGCCTCCTCGATGCCGATCTCTCGGCTTTGCGCCCAGGCAGGCGACTGCCAGAGCAGCAAGGCGAGCAACCCCGCCCATGGAACGAACCCAGTACGTCTTGCAAACACGGCGAACCTCGCACGATGGAGTCAACTTCGACGGCATGCCGTCATTTCCATCGGCGAATCTAGGGGCGCCTCTCTAGCGACAAGGTGACTGGATAATTACAAACATGTAATTGGTCAGCCGGGGAGTTCTCGTTGTATGTATTTAAAAAGGCCTCGCACCTCTTCCAGGTAACTTCAGGAAACAATTCGCGAAATTCCCGGCAGCCCTGCATTCCCCAGAAAACCCTTCAAGAGCAGTCACCTGCAGAACTTCCCCGGTTTTCTGAACAACGCCGAATACAACATCGCCGCGATTGACCCTGAAGTCGCTACAGCTTCTAGACTGCGCGCGCTTTACAGGGCTCGGCGAACTTTCCTGTGTCCCTGGCATTATTTCTCACGCAATTACCGAGTAGCTATTGATGAAAATCCTGCTCATCGAGGACGACCACAAGACGGCCGATTATCTGCAACAGGGGCTGAGCGAAAGCGGCTATGTGGTCGACCGCGCCGATAACGGCGTCGATGGCCTGCACCTGGCGCGGCAGTGCGCCTACGACCTGGTCATCCTCGATGTGAACCTGCCGCAGATGGATGGCTGGGGTGTACTCGCCAGCCTGCGCCAGCACAGCGATATCCGCGTGATGATGCTCACCGCCCGCGGCCGCCTCACCGAACGGGTGAAAGGCTTCGACCTGGGCGCCGACGACTACCTGCTCAAGCCCTTCGAATTCCCCGAACTGCTCGCCCGCGTGCGCTCGCTGATGCGCCGCAGCGAACGCATCGACCAGCCCCAGGTGCTGGAGATCGGCGGGCTGGAGCTTGACCCCGGCCGCCACCGCGCCTACCGCGACAGCCGCCGAATAGACCTGACCAGCAAGGAGTTCGCCCTGCTGCACCTGCTGATGAGCCGCAGCGGCGAGGTGCTCTCGCGCACGCAGATCATCTCGCTGGTCTGGGACATGAACTTCGACTGCGATACCAACGTGGTGGAAGTCACCATCCGCCGCCTGCGGGCGAAGATCGACGATCCCTTCGCCGACAAGCTGATCCACACCCTGCGCGGGGTCGGCTACGTGCTGGAAGCGCGCGCATGAAGCCGGCCAGCCTGTCGCTGCGCATCGGCCTGTGGGTCGGCGTACTGGGTTCGGTGCTGATGGTCCTGCTGCTCACCCTGGCCTACCTCGCCCTCGACCACCAATTGGACCAGCGCGCCCACCGTGAGCTGGAAGACAAGCTCGGGCAGTTGCGTCACGCGCTGGACGCAGACCCCGGCCTCGCTGCCCTGCCCTTGCGCGGCCATGCCCTGCAAGACCAGCTGATGGGCCACGACAACCTGAGCGCCGCGCTGCTCGACGAGCAACGCGGGCAGCCGCCGCGATTCAGCAGCGGGCCGCCCCGCGACGCAGCGGCGCTCGATGAGTTCGCCGGCAGTGGCCGCGCCTTCGGCTGGACCTCGGCGGACGGTCGCCGCCTGCTGACCGAGCGGGGCCTGGTCCGCTTGCGCGACGGCAATACCCTGCGGGTGTTCCTGACCCTGGATCGGCGTGACGACGATGCCCTGCTCGGCGCCTTCCTGCGCTCGGCCTGGCTGGCGGTACCACCGCTGCTGCTGCTCATTGCCCTGGGTGCGCGCCTGGTGGCCAAGCGCGGCCTGCAGCCCTTGCGGCAGTTCGGCCAGGTGGCCTCGCTGATCACCACCCAGGACCTCAGCCACCGCATTCCCGTGCAGGACCTGCCACGGGAGCTGGGCAAGGCTGCGCGGGCGCTGAACCTGATGCTGCATCGGCTGGATGGCGGCGTGCAGCAGCTCACCCAGTTCTCCGACGACATCGCCCACGAGCTGCGCTCGCCCATCGGCAACCTACTGGGCAAGGCACAGGTGACGCTGTCGCGGCCGCGGGAAAAGGACGAGTACGAAGCGGTGCTGGCCGCCAGTACCGAAGAGCTGGAACGGGTCGGCCGGATCGTCAGCGACATGCTGTTCCTCGCCCAGGTCAGCCACCCGCGCGCGCTGCTGCCGCAGGAGGCGGTGCAGCTGGAGGAGGAAGCGGCGAAGGTCGCCGAGCTGTTCGATTTCAGCGCGGAGGAAAGGTCGTTGCGCATCGCCATCTCGGGGCATGGGCAGGTCGTGGGCGATCGCCTGATGATCCAGCGCGCCATTTCCAACCTGCTCTCCAACGCGATCCGCCACACGCCCGAGGGCGAATGCATCAGCGTGCAAGTGCGGGACGATGGCGCAACCGTGACGCTAGCGGTGCAGAACCCCGGAACGGGCATTGCCGCCGAGCACCTGCCGCACCTGTTCGAGCGCTTCTACCGGGTGGACAAGGGCCGCTCGCGAGCGCAGGGCGGCACGGGCCTGGGGCTGGCCATCGTGCGCTCGATCATGGAGCTGCACCTGGGCGCGGCCAGCGCGCAGAGTTCGGAGGAAGGGCCGACGCGCTTCCTCCTGAAATTCCCCGCTTCGCCGGACTGAATCAGCGGGTAGCGCGGCAGGCGACGCGCTCGGTGCGGTACTCGATGGCCTGCTCCTCGCCGGAGGAATCCTTGTAGCGCAGTTGCACCGGGACCACGCCGCAGTCGGTGCTCATCGGCGTCACCGCCACGACTTCGGCGATGTCCAGGTTCATCCCGTAGGTGTACTGCTTTGCCTCGGCGATCTGCATCGGCGACGGGGCGCCCTCGCGAGCCTGCATGGCCTGCTGGCGAGCCTGCTCCATGCGGGCGAAGGTGATGTCACCGCCACCGTCGGCCAGCGCCAGGGAGGAAGTGCCCAGCAGGGCGGCGGTCAGGAAGAAGCGGGAGAGTTGCATGGCAGTCACCTCATGGGTGGTTGAAAGTGACTCCACCTTACGAAGCCGCCGCTAACGGGAAGCTGAGGCAAGGATGACGATTCGGTTATCCGGCGCACGGACTGCCCCGGCAGTGGAGGCATTTTCCCACCACTCATCCGTGCATTTTCCCAGCGGTGAACTCTCGGCATCCGACGACTGTCTGTGTGCTGTCGGCCCCCCGGGTGGGTTTCCTGGCCATTAGCCACCCGGCCAGTTCTGAATAAATTGCCCGGCCGGCGTTTTCGCTCCCGCAAGGCGGGTTTCGTTCCAAGTCATGTGAAGATTGCCCATGTCCCTATCGCGTCGCTTCCCCGCACGAGTTTCTCCCCTCCAGACCCGCGCCCTCGGTGCCTGCCTGTTTGCCGGCCTGCTGACAGCCGGTGCTCCGGCCCAGGCCGAGGAGCCCGCCAGCAACGCGCGCTGGGTGAACGACAGCCTGAGCACCTATGTGCGCAGCGGCCCCACCGATGGTTATCGCATCGTTGGCACCCTCACCTCCGGGCAGAAAGTCCAATTGGTCAGCACCTCCGGTGACTACAGCCAGGTGCGCAGCGACAGCGGCAACAGCGTGTGGATCGCCAGCAAGGACCTGCAGGAAAAGCCCGGCCAGGCCGAACGTCTGCCGGCGCTGGAGCAGAAGGTCACCGAGCTGACCACGCAATTGCAGACCATCGACGACAGCTGGAAAAACCGTGTCCAGGGCATGCAGGAAACCCTGGATGCGCGCAAGAAGCTCATCGACGAACTTCAGGCTGCACGCACCGCACTGGATAGCGAACTGAACGAAGCCCGCTCGCAACTGCGCGATGCCCAGGCGCAACTGGGCGACGAGAACAAGCAGGTGCTGATGCGCTACATGGCCTACGGCGGCAGCATCGCCGGCGCCGGCCTGCTCGCCGGGCTGATCCTGCCGACCATGCTGCGCGTGCGGCGCAAGCGCAGCACCGAGTGGGTCTGACGCCTCAGTCGATCAGCAATTCGTACTGCCGATAGCCCAGGGCGTCGCTGCCCCGTGGCTGGAACCCGGCGCGCTCATACAGGCGCCGCGCCGGGTTGTCGGGGCGCACACTGAGCTTGAGTCGCGTGTAGCCTTCCTGCCGGACATCCTCGATGTAGTGCTGCAACAACGCTGCACCGACGCCCCTGCCCCGCCACGCCGTGCTGACGCCCAGGGTGCAAAGTTCCGCGCTGCCATCTTCCGGCATCCAAAAGCTATAGCCGACGCTTTCGCCGGCGTGCTCGGCAATGGTCAGATGCTCGAAGTGCTCGAGCCAGCGCGCCAGATGCCGGTCGAAGCCTTCCCTCCAGCGTGCCTCATGGGCGGGCTCCCACTGACGGATATAGGCCTCTTCGCCGCGCTGGACGTAGGGGACATCTGTCAGGCGGGCGGGGCGGAGCGTAAGGGTCATTGCGGGCGTCCTTGTCCGGTGAGCTGCCAAGATTGAAGCTAACGGCTACCCGAGGCCAATGCCGAGGACTCACTTCGTCGACGAAGGCAGCGATGCATCCAGTTGCTCACGTGCCTGGGTCTCGAAATTTTCCAACTTGCGCACCGCTTCCGCTCGGGCATCCAGCAGTTCCCCAATACGCCTGTCGTAATCCGCCTTCACATTAATCATTTCCGTGACGATGGTGTTTTCCCAGATCGCCCCGGCCAGGTTGTTGTTGGCGCGACTACGCTCGTAGCGCAACCATCTGAGCCGCTCATCGCACTTCTCGCGCAAATCCTCGATGGTCTGATCGACCTCCCGTATGAGATTTCTCATCCGGGTCACCTGACTGACGTACTGCATCTGCAGCGTCGAGTTTACGACAGAGCGGTTGGCCTGTTTCTGCTGGGCGACGTCTTCCTCGCTCGGCTGCCAGGCATTGGGGATGACCTGAATATCATCGGTGCCACAAGGGGTCTGGGCAAAGACCGGCCGACCTTCCACGGTGCACTTGTAAATCTCGGCCTGCGCGGTGTTGAAACCCAGCGCGGCCAGCAGGACCACGACGAATGGGAAGCGCATGACGCAATGCTCCTGACCACTCCATTGGTATGCCTGAGAACAGGACCCTTGGGATTGCCATCAGATTGACATGCACTGTTGCCGCAAGTTTTCCAGCGCTCTGTAAAGGTTCGGTAAATCCTCGCCAGGCCTGTACGTTGGGAGTCAAACCGGTCTCGAAAGCCAAACGGACTGAACTGGCGCCAGGAGAGCCAGGCTTAAGGCGGAGCCCGCCTCACGCCACCGCGCTCTCCACTCCTGCGTCGAGGTCCACCAGCAATTCGATCATTGCCCGCGCCGCTGCCGAGAGGCGGTCGCCGCTGCGGGTGACGATGCCGCAACGGGCCTGGAGAATATCGACATTGTTGGGCAGGTTGCGGAAGTGCAGGCGCACCAGTTCGCCGCGCGCCATGGGCTCGCTCAGCGCCTCCTCCACGGCGATGCCGATGGCGTCGGTCTGGCTGACGATGCGCACCAGCGAGGCCATGTCCTCGCACTGCACATTGGTGGTGATGTCGATCTTCCCGCTGAGGTTGGCGAGCATCTTCCGCGCGCTGGGGGGGATCAGCGTGGCAGCCAGCGGGTAGGCAAACATGTCGTTGGTGGAGAGACTTTCCTTGGCCAGCAGCGGATGCCCCTGGCGGCAGAAGAACAGGCCGCTGCGCGGCTTCAGCGCGCGGGTCTGGAAGTTCGGGTCGGCTTCGAAATGGCGGATGTCGGCGACGAAGAATTCGATCTCCTCGCGGCTCAGGCTGCGCGCCAGGCGCTCCCAGTTGTCCACGCCGAACTGGATGTGGATGCGCGGGTAGCGCTGGACGAAGCGCGACACCGCGTCGGACACCAGCTTCTGTGCAGGCGCCGGCCCGCTGCCGAAGCGCAACTCGCCCGAATCCAGCTTGTTCAGCCTCGCGACCGCATGGCTCAGGTTGTTCGCGCCCTGCACCAGGCTCAGCGCGTGCTGCAGCACCACCTGGCCTTCGGGAGTCGGCCGCAGGTCCTTGCTGCCTCGGTCCACCAGGCGGCAGCCCAGCTCCTGCTCCAGGCCCTGGATACTGCGGCTGAACGCCGGCTGGGTAATGCCCATGGCGTCGGCCGCGCGAACGAAGCTGCGGTGTTCGTTGAGGGCGATGAAGTAGCGGAGTTGGCGCAGATCCATGATGCATTTCCGGCATTGAAAATAGTGGGCAAAGGCATTTGCCGCTCGTTATGCGCTGGTTTTAAATGCAAGCTCTTATTCCGTCAACGAAGAATAAAGCAAACATCTATTCTTTTATGAACTAAGAATATAGCTCAGACCAGGAGTCGCCCGATGTCAGCCTTGCCCCTCCTTTCTTCGCGAATGTGCCTGTCCCGCTGTCGCTGACAGCAGAAGCCGCTTCAACCCCACCGAAAACGTCGTTCGCCACTGCTGCGTGGCGCGGCCCCGTTTTGCCCGCGATTGGCGCCGGCAGATAAGGACACAGCATGATTTCGAGACATTTGCCCTTCCCCTTCAAACTCCACCGGCTGCGCTACGCCATCGTCCTGCTGGCCCTGGGCGGCGCGCTACCGGCATTCGCCGAGGAAGCCGAGGACGGCAGCGCCACCGGCGAAACCAGCAAGCCCGTCAGCACCGCGCCGGCCAAGGCCGATGCCACCCTGGGCAAGGTGACAGTCACCGCCCGCCGCCGCGAGGAGGATTCGCAGAAGGTGCCCACGCCGATCACCGTGGTCGGCGGCGAAACCCTGGAAACCCAGCGCGTCTACAAGGTGCAGGACCTGCAGCAGATCCTGCCCAGTGTGAACGTCGCCTTCATCCACGCGCGGCAGTCGAGCATCGCCGTGCGCGGCATCGGCAACAACCCGGCCAGCGACGGCCTGGAAGGCAGCGCGGGGGTCTACCTGGACAACGTCTACCTGGGCCGCCCAGGCATGGCGGTGTTCGACCTGCTGGACATCGAGCAGCTGGAACTGCTGCGCGGCCCGCAAGGCACCCTGTTCGGCAAGAACACCACGGCCGGCGTGCTGAACATCAGCACCCGCGCACCGACCTTCAGCCCCGAGCGCAGCGTCGAGGTCTCCGGTGGCCAGGACGGCTACTTCCAGGGCAAGGGCACCGTCTCCGGCGCGCTGACCGACACCCTGGCCGGGCGCGTGTCCGCCTACCGCACCCGCGACGACGGCTATATCAAGAACGTCCACGACGACAACTACCTGAACGGCGGCGAGCGCCAGGGCATCCGCGGGCAACTGCTGTTCAAGCCCAACGAGGACTTCGACCTGCGCTGGATCAACGACTACAACGAGGAGGATTCGAGCAACGGCAGCATGGTGGTCTATGGCGCCGCCGACCGCTTCTGGCAGCGCGCTGCCGCGGTAGGCGCTTCGCCGATCCGCGATCCGGACCGGCACAAGGTCAACATCAACAGCCGCCAGCACGTCAGCGTGCACCAGGGCGGCAGCTCGGTGGAGGCCAACTGGAACCTCAACGGCGGCTACAAGCTGACCTCCATCAGCGCCTATCGCTACTGGCACTTCACCCCGGCCAACGACGAGCAGCTCAACGCCTCGGCGATCAACAACACCGGCGTGGAAGTCCACGACCGCCAGTTCTCCCAGGAAATCCGCCTGGCCTCGCCCACCGGCGGCTTCTTCGACTACGTGCTGGGCGCCTATGCCTTCAACCAGAACCTGGGCAACAAGACCTTCACCGACTACGGCCCGCTGGCCGACCCGTACCTGCTGGGGGCGAACCTCAACGCCCTGAACAACACCTACTCCAAGGCCAACGGCAAGATCGAGACCGACAGCTTTGCGCTGTTCGCCCAGGGCACCTGGCACCTCACCGACAAGCTGGACTTCACCGCCGGCCTGCGCGGCACCTACGAGGAGAAGGACGCCAAGGTCGAGCGCTTCGACCCGGTCGGTGGCGCGCCGGTAACCGGCGTCGGCGCAGTGGTTCGGCGCAACCAGTTGGGCGCCTACGACTCGGGCGACCTCAGCCTCTACAGCTTCGCGCCCTCGGCCCTGCTGAGCCTGAGCTACCAGTTCACCGATGACCTGCTCGGTTATGCCTCGCTGTCCCACGGCGAGAAGTCCGGGGGCGTGAACCTGGCCGTGGCCAGTGCGCCAACGGCCGGCGCCGACTCCCTGCTGGTCGGCCCGGAGCGCGCCAACGACGCCGAACTGGGGATCAAGACCACCCTGTTCGACAACCGCCTGCAACTCAACACCAACCTCTTCTGGACCGGCATCCATGGCTACCAGGCGACCACGCTGTACCAGCCGCCGGGTTCGACCCAGCTGGTCTCGGTGCTCTCCAACGCCGGCAGCGTGCGTTCGCGCGGCCTGGAATTCGAGGCCACCGCACTGCCCATTCGCGGCCTGACGCTGAACTTCAACGGTTCCTACAACGACGTCACCTACCTGTCGTTCAAGGACGCCCCGTGCCCGGCGGAAATCTCCACCCAGCCCGGCGCGCCCGCCACTTGCGACCTCACGGGGCAACGCGTGGTCGGCGCCTCGAAATGGATCGCCAACCTCAATGGCGAATACGCCTGGAACCTCGACGACGGCATCCGCCCGTACGTGACCGGCAGCTACTCCTACCGCTCCGAGGCCGAGGGCACGCTGGACAACTCCGACCTCTCGAAGATCGACGGCTACGGCCTGGCGAACTTCTCCGTCGGCCTGCGCAAGGACCTCGGCGACGGCCAGCTGGACGCCTCGGTCTGGCTGAAGAACGCCTTCGACAAGGACTACTACCTGGCCGCCTTTGCCAGCATCAACGGCTCCTACACCGCCTCGGTGGGGCAGCCGCGGACTCTGGGCGCGTCGGTCCGTTACGACTTCTGATCCCCATCCGCCGCGCTCCCGGGCGCGGCGCTATTGCCACAGCAAGAGGACGATGAGATGAGCACTGCAGCACAAGCCATTCAGCAAGACCTGGTACACCTGGACATCCACCCGGTAGCCGGCCGCATCGGCGCGGAAATTCGCGGCGTCACGCTTTCCGGCGATCTCGACGCCGCCACCATCGAGGCCATCCAGGCTGCGCTGGTGCAGCACAAGGTGATCTTCTTCCGTGGCCAGACCCAGCTCGACGACCAGGGCCAGGAAGCCTTCGCCAAGCTGCTCGGCGAGCCGGTGGCGCACCCCACCGTGCCGGTACAGGAAGGCACCCATTACCTGCTGGAGCTGGACGGCGCCCAGGGCCGCCGCGCCAACTCCTGGCACACCGACGTGACCTTCGTCGACGCTTATCCCAAGGCGTCGATCCTGCGCAACGTGGTGGCACCGGAGTCTGGCGGCGATACCGTCTGGGCCAATACCGCCACCGCCTACGACGACCTGACGCCGGAGCTGAAGGCGCTGGCCGACTCGCTCTGGGCCGTGCACAGCAACGAATACGACTATGCCAGCGTGCGCCCGAACGTCGACCCGGCGCGCCTCGAGGAATACCGCAAGGTGTTCACCTCCACCGTCTACGAGACCGAGCACCCGGTAGTGCGCGTGCATCCCATCAGCGGCGAGAAGACGCTGCTGCTCGGGCACTTCGTCAAGCGCCTGAAGGGCCTCTCGCAGCACGACTCGGCGCACCTGTTCGCCGTGCTGCAGAGCCACGTCACCCGCCTGGAAAACACCGTGCGCTGGCGCTGGCAGCCGGGCGACGTGGCCATCTGGGACAACCGCGCGACCCAGCACTACGCCGTCGACGACTACGGCACCCAGCCGCGCATCGTGCGCCGCGTGACGCTCAGCGGCGAAGTGCCGGTGGGTATCGATGGGCAACGCAGCCGGACAATCAAGAAGGTTTGAGCCTTTCCCCAAAGCCCCTCACCCCCGCCCTCTCCCAGGGGGAGAGGGAGTAGATCGGCGCAACGGGATGACCCGCTGCATCGGACTGCCCCCTCTCCCTCCGGGAGAGGGTTGGGGTGAGGGAAGCCCCAAACTCAGGATTCTCGAGATGACCCAATCCAACGCCGTACAACAACCCACCCCCGAACCCTTCGCCATCGTCCCCCTCGATGCCCCGCTGGGCGCCGAAGTGCGTGGTTTAGACGCCCGCGAGCCACTGACCCCGGAACAGATCCTGGCGATCAAGCAGGCCCACCGCGAGCACCACATCCTGATCTTCAAGAACCAGGACCTGGACAATCAGCAATACCTGCGTTTCGCCACGCTGTTCGGCGCGGTGTTCCAGCCGCCGGCAGATGTGCCCGTGCTGTCCTCCGGCGCCGACGGCAAGGCCCCGGACATCGTCAAGGTGGCCAACACCGAGGACGGTGAACTGGGCAACTTCGCCCTGCCGGCCCACGTCGACCACCAATGGACGCCGGTGCCCTCCTCCGGCTCCTTCCTCTACGCCCTGGAGGTACCCAGGACCGGCGGAGAAACCCAGTTCACCAACCTCGCCCGCGCCTACGAGACACTGGATGAGGCGACCCGCGCCGAGATCGACCCATTGCGCCTGATCAACTACAACCCGTTCATCCGCCTGAAGAGCGGCGGCTACAACGGCACCTTCGTGCGCTACCGTACCCCGGACATCGAGCCCATCCAGGGCACCGAGCATCCACTGGTGCGCACCCATCCGGAAAACGGCAAGCGCGTGCTGTTCCTCTCCGTGCACACCGAGGTTGAAATCCCCGGTGCCGATCCCGTGCAAGGGGCCGCACTGGTCGAGCGGCTGCGCGAACACCTGCAGAAGCCCGAGCTGATCTACAGCCACAAATGGTCGGTGGGAGATATCGTCTGGTGGGACAACCAGGCCGTGCTGCATGGTCGCAACGCCTTCCCGGCCAGCGAGAAGCGCCGTTTGAAGCGCATCAGCCTGTCTGGCAGCCGGCCGTTCTGAGGTTATGTCCGCCCTATGGGGCGGAAATCTCCGCGCAAGGGCTTTTGACCCTGTAGGAGCGAGCTTGCTCGCGAACGGATTACCCGGGCGCTCTGGCATCAGGCAGTTCGCGAGCAAGCTCGCTCCTACAAAATAACCTGAGATGCCCCTGCTGACGGCGCTTTCTATGCTTATGCGAAATCGTTTCTTGTCCTGAATCAGCTATTCCTTTTATAGTTTCGGCAACTCGTCATAACAAGTTATGAACTATGGCCGAACTACTCCCCCTCTCCCCCGTTCCCCTGTACAGCCAGCTGAAGGAAATCCTCCGCACGCGCATCCTTGACGGCACCTATCCGCCGCTCAGCCGCATGCCGTCCGAGGCCGAGTTGGGCAAGGCCTTCGAGGTCAGCCGGATTACCGTGCGCCAGGCGCTGGGCGACCTGCAGAAGGAAGGGCTGATCTTCAAGATTCACGGCAAGGGCACCTTCGTCGCCAAGCCCAAGGCCTTCCAGAACGTCAGCACCCTGCAAGGCCTGGGCGAATCCATGACCCAGCGCGGCTACGAGGTGATCAACCGCCTCCGCAGCTTCAAGACCGTGCCCGCCAACGCCCAGGTTGCCGCCCGTCTGCAAGTCGCCGAGGGCGAGAACGTGGTGCAGATCAAGCGTGCCCGCCTGGTCAACCGCGAGCTGGTGTCGCTGGAAATCACCTGGCTGCCGGAGGCCGTTGGCAAGCGGCTGGAAAAGGCCGACCTGGTCAGCCGCGACATCTTCCTGATCCTGGAAAACGACTGCGCCCTGCCCCTGGGCCATGCCGACCTCGCCATCGACGCCATCCTCGCCGACGCCGAACTCGCCCGCGCGCTGGAGGTGGAAGAAGGCTCGCCGGTGATGCGCATCGAACGCCTGACCCACACCGCCGACGGCGCACCGCTGGACTACGAACACCTCTACTACCGCGGCGACGCCTTCCAGTACCGCCTGCGCATCGACCGCCACAAGGGACAGCACCAATGACCCAGTTCGATCTCTCCCAGATCCCCGAGGACAAGGAACTCGCCTACGACATCGTGGTGATCGGCGGCGGCACCGCCGGCCCCATGGCGGCGATCAAGGCCAAGGAAGCCAACCGCGAGCTGCGCGTGCTGCTGGTGGACAAGGCCAACGTCAAGCGCAGCGGCGCCATCAGCATGGGCATGGACGGCCTGAACAACGCCATCATCCCCGGCCACGCCACGCCCGAGCAGTACACCAAGGAAATCACCGTCGCCAACGATGGCATCGTCAACCAGGCCGCGGTCTACGCCTACGCCACCCACAGTTTCGAGACCCTGCAGCAACTGGACCGCTGGGGCGTGAAGTTCGAGAAGGACGAGGTCGGCGACTACGCGGTGAAGAAGGTCCACCACATGGGCGCCTACGTGCTGCCCATGCCCGAGGGCCACGACATCAAGAAGGTGCTGTACCGCCAGCTCAAGCGCGCCCGCATCGAGATCACCAACCGCCTGGTGGTGACCCGCCTGCTCACCGACGAAGAAGGCGCGGTCAACGGCCTGCTCGGCTTCGACTGCCGTACCGCGCAGTTCCAGGTGATCCGCGCCAAGGCCGTGGTCCTCGCCTGCGGCGCCGCCGGCCGCCTGGGCCTGCCCTCGTCCGGCTACCTGATGGGCACCTACGAGAACCCCACCAATGCCGGCGACGGCTACGCCATGGCCTACCACGCGGGCGCGGAGCTCTCGAACCTGGAGTGCTTCCAGATCAACCCGCTGATCAAGGACTACAACGGCCCGGCCTGCGCCTACGTCACCGGCCCGCTGGGCGGCTACACCGCCAACAGCAAGGGCGAGCGCTTCATCGAGTGCGACTACTGGAGCGGCCAGATGATGTGGGAGTTCCACCAGGAGCTCGAAGGCGGCAACGGCCCGGTATTCCTCAAGCTCGACCACCTGGCCGAGGAAACCATCCAGACCATCGAGGAAATCCTCCACAGTAACGAACGCCCCAGCCGTGGCCAGTTCCACGCCAACCGTGGCACCGACTACCGCCAGCAGATGGTGGAGATGCATATCTCCGAGATCGGTTTCTGCTCCGGCCATTCGGCCTCGGGCGTATGGGTCAACGAGAAGGCCGAGACCAGCGTCAAGGGCCTGTACTCCGCCGGCGACATGGCTGCCGTGCCGCACAACTACATGCTCGGCGCCTTCACCTACGGCTGGTTCGCCGGGGCCAATGCCGCGCAATACGTGGCCGACCGCGAGTTCAGCGAGGTCGATAGCGCCCAGGTGGAGCGCGAGCGTGAACGCGTCTTCGCCCCTTTGAAGCGCGAGCACGGCCTGCCGCCAGCACAGGTGGAGTACAAGCTGCGGCGCATGGTCAACGACTACCTGCAGCCGCCCAAGGTGACCAGGAAGATGGAGATCGGCCTGCAGCGCTTCGCCGAGATCGCCCGCGACCTCGACCAGCTCAAGGCCAACAACCCCCACGAGCTGATGCGCGCCATGGAAGTCAGCGTGATCCGCGACTGCGCCGAGATGGCCGCCCGCGCCTCGCTGTTCCGTACCGAGAGCCGCTGGGGCCTGTACCACCATCGCGTCGACTACCCGCTGCGCAACGACGCCGACTGGTTCTGCCATGCGCACCTGAAGAAGGGCGACGACGGCGAGATGACCAGCTTCAAGAAGCCCATCGAGCCCTATGTGATCGCGCTCGATGAGGACGAGCAGCAGGCTTACGAGAAACTGCGGGTGAAGAGCGAGGCGGCTTGAGGGGTTTCGGCTGCTCGCAGAGCCCCTCTCCCCCCGCCCTCTCCCGCAAGCGGTAGAGGAAGCTGTCCGGCGCGAGCGGCAACTGGGGATTCAGCCTGCGCGCACAGGAGCCTGCGCCACACCAAACGGAAAAAGAGCAGCCCGGCGGGCTCAGCGCTAACCGCCGGCACGATCAAGCCCCCTCTCCCTTCAGGGGGAGGGCTGGGGAGCGGGTCCCGAGCCCCGCGCCGAACCTTCGACCGAATAACCAGCCCGCCGCCACGACGGCCGGCAAGCAACACGATGAGGACCGCGTGCCATGGCCTACCAGCCCCAGGAAATCTTCTTCCGCTTCAGCGCCCCGGTGACGGTGGACGAGGACAAGTGCATCGCCGACAAGGGCTGCACCGTCTGCGTCGAGGTCTGCCCGATGGACCTGCTGGCGATCAACCCCGCCACCCAGAAGGCCTACATGGCCTTCGACGAATGCTGGTACTGCATGCCCTGCGAGAAGGACTGCCCGACCGGTGCGGTGCGCGTGGAGATTCCGTACCTCCTGCGTTGAGCTCCCGCAACGAAGTTCCCCTGTAGGAGTGAGCTTGCTCGCGAACCAACTCCTGCAGCGGGGCTGTTCGCGAGCAAGCTCGCTCCTACACAAAAGCCATAAGAAACGCCATCCGGCCCCACCGCCGGACGCCTGATGCACCGCCCCTCGTTTCCCACCGCAAGGCCTGCGGCGGAGACGATTCCAACACTCATGATTCGAGGGGAACACCCATGACCTTGCGCACTACCCTGGCCGGCCTCGCGCTCGCCATTGCCAGTATCACCGCCCACGGCGAGACCATCCGCGTCGCCATCGGCACCCAGGACACCACCATCAACTGCGCCGCCGGCGGCCTGTTGATCCGCGAACTCGGCCTGCTCGACAAGTACCTGCCGCACGACGGCAAGTACAAGGACGCGCAGTACGACGTGCAGTGGAAGAACTTCACCAGCGGCGCGCCGCTGACCAACGAGATGCTCGCCGGCAAGCTCGACTTCGGCGCCATGGCCGACTTCCCCGGCTCGCTCAACGGCGTCGCCCACGAGGCGGCCGGCAAGCGCAGCCTGTTCATCAGCGTGCTCTCGGGGAGCATCGAGGGCAGCGGCAACGGCATCGTCGTGCCCGCCTCGTCCAAGGTGCAGTCGCTGGCCGAACTCAAGGGCCAGACCATCTCCGTGCCCTTCGCCTCCACCGCCCACGGCCTGCTGCTGCGCGCCATCGCCGCGCAGGGCTGGGACCCGGAGAAGGACGTCACCATCATCGCGCAACCGCCGGAAGTCGCCGGCTCCGCGCTACAGGCCAACAAGATCGCCGCCCATGCTGACTTCGTGCCCTTCGCCGAGCTGTTCGAGAGCCGGGGCATCGCCCGCAAGATCTACGACGGCTCCCAGGCCAAGGCGCCGACCTTCCACGGTGCGCTGGTGGAAGCCGACTACGCGCAGCAGTACCCGGAAATCGTCGAGGCCTACCTGCGCGCCACCTATGAAGCCAACCAACTGCTGGCGAAAGACCCGGAGAAATACAGCGAACTGATCGAGAAGGTCGCCGGCATTCCCGCCGAAGTGAACTACCTGTTCCACGGCCCGCTCGGCCTGCAGACCCGCGACCTGACCTGGAAGCCCGAATACCGCCAGGCCGTCACCACCGCCATCGACACCCTGAAGCTGCTGAAGAAGGCCGACCGCGGCCTGAACGTCGAGCAGTTCGTCGACGACCGCTACATCCGCGCCGCCTTCAAGGCCTCCGGCGCCGACTACGACGCCGCGCTGAAGAACTACGCGCAGCAGCCGTTGCTGGGTAACGACGTTCTGACCGACAAGCCGATCAGCGATACGCACAAGGTCGCGCAGATCTGGGTGCGCGGCGAACCGAAGGTGCGCAGCTACGCGACCGCCAGTGAAGCGCTGGGGCAACTCGCCGAGCTGAAGCAGCAAGGCAAGGACATCCGCGCCGTCTACGCCCAGGCCAGCGACAGCGGCATCAAGCTGCTGGCCAGCCAGGCCTGGTTCGTGCGTGGCAAGGACGGCGCGCTGGACGCCTTCCTGCTGCGCGAACAGGCCGACGCCTTCGCCCGCCAACACGGCGGGGAGGTCGCCGACTTCGCCGCTGCCAGCCAGCAGGCGGTCGCCAGCCGCTGAGGTGCAGCCCCGGTGCCGCGCGCACCGGGGCTCGACGGAGAACGATGATGAACACCACCACCCTCACCCGCTGGAGCCTGCGCCTGGCCTCGCTGCTGGTCTGCCTGGCGCTGTGGCAGGTGCTCAGCGCGCGCCACGTGAACCTCGGCGTGGTCACCTTCGCCAACGTGCCGGGCCCGCGTGATGTGCTGGAAGCGGCCTGGAACCTGGCGCAATCGAGCAAGCTCGGCCGCCACCTGGGCAGCAGTCTGCTGCGGGTACTCGCCGGCTACCTGCTGGCGGCTTTCGCCGGCATCGCCCTGGGGTTGCTCATCGGCCGTGGCCGCTGGGCGCGCGACAGCCTGCTGCCGCCGCTGGAAGTGCTGCGGCCGATCCCCGCGGTGGCGTGGATTCCGCTGGCGATCCTGATGTTCCCCAGCTCCGAGCTGTCGATGATCTTCATCACCTTCACCGGCGCACTGTTCCCCATCCTGCTCAACACCATCCACGGCGTGGAAACGGTGGACCCGCGCCTGCTCGCCTCCGCCCGCAGCCTCGGTGCCGGACGCCTGGCGCTGCTGCGCGAGGTGGTGCTGCCGGGTGCCGCGCCGAGCATCGTCACCGGTCTTGCCATCGGCATGGGCACCTCGTGGTTCTGCCTGGTGACCGCCGAAATGATCTCCGGCCAATGGGGCATCGGCTACTACACCTGGGAGTCCTACACCTTGCAGAACTACCCCGACATCGTCGTCGGCATGCTGCTGATCGGCGTGCTCGGCATGGCCAGCAGCCTGCTGGTACGCCAGCTCGGCAGCCTCGTCACACCCTGGCAGCGCCAGGCCGGAGGCAAGCCATGAGCCTGCCCGCCAGCGCACCGGGGCGCGTGCGCGTCGACGGCCTGTCGATCCACCTCGGCAGCGACCGCGACGCCTTCGAGGCCGTGCACTCCCTGAGCTTCTCCATCGAACCCGGCGAATTCGTCTGCGTACTCGGCCCGTCCGGCTGCGGCAAGTCCACCCTGCTCGGTGCCCTTGCCGGCCACCTGGCGCCCAGCGCCGGCAAACTGGAAGTGGACGATGGTCCTGTCGCCGGCCCCTCGCCCGAGCGCGGCATGGTGTTCCAGCACCACACCCTGCTGCCCTGGCGGCGCGTGCGCGACAACGTCGCCTTCGGCCTGAAGATGCGCGGCGTGCCCCGCGCGGAACGCCATCGCCAGGCGGATGAAATGCTCCAGCTGGTCGGCCTGAACGGCTTCGCCAATCGCTGGCCGTCGCAGCTCTCCGGCGGCATGCAGCAACGCGTGGAAATCGCCCGCGTGCTGATCAACCAGCCACGCCTGCTGCTGATGGACGAACCCTTCGGCGCCCTCGACGCACAGACGCGGATGATGATGCAGGAACTGCTGCTGGACATCTGGACGCGCCTGCGCACCAGCGTGCTGTTCATCACCCACGACATCGACGAGGCGCTGTTCCTCGCCGACCGCATCCTGGTGATGAGCCCGCGCCCCGGGCGCATCCTCGAAGACATCCGCCTCGACTTCCCGCGCCCACGCCACGCCGACCTGCTCACCAGACCGGAATTCTCCCGCCTCAAGCGTCACTGCCTGGAACTGCTGCGCCACGAAGACGGCCGCCAGCTGCCGCGCCTGACGCCGCTGGGGCTGCCCACTCCACAACGGATACCGCGATTCGCCATATGACCGACTTCAGCCTGACTACCGATAATCCCGACATCCTCGACCTGCAACCGCGTCTCCAGGATGCCGACGCCGGCGTGCGCCGCATTGCCCTGATCGAACTGGCCGACCTTGAAGACCCTGACGGCCTCCCCTGGCTCGCCCACGCGCTGACCCATGACGCCGCCGCCAGCGTGCGTGCCGAAGCCGCGCGCCTGCTGGAAGCCTGGGAAGAGCCCGATGTAGTGGACGCGCTCTGCCAGGCCCTTGCCGACCGCGCCGAGGACGTGCGCGAAGCCGCCGCCCAGAGCCTCAGCGAGCTGAAGACCGCCGAGGCCGGCGTACGCCTGCTGCCCTGGGCAGCGCACAGCGAAATCTTCGTCCGCCGCAGCGCCCTGCGCGCCTTGCGCGAGCTGCGCCTGGAAGCGGCTGCAGAACCGGCACGCGCCGCGCTGCAGGACAGCGATGCTGGCGTGCGCCGCGAAGCCGTGGGCATCCTCGGCTGGCTCAAACGCACCGACGCCCTGCCGCACCTGGCCCGGCTGACCCGCGACGACCCGGACGCCGAGGTCCGCCGCGCCGCCGCCGGCGCCCTTGGCCTGGCCATCGACGCCAGCGTGCTGCCGGCCTTGCAGGCCGCCCTGGCCGATCCGGCGTGGCAAGTGCGCGAGGAAGCCGCCGGCACCCTCGGCAAACTCGCCCTGCCCGAAGCCGGCGAAGCGCTGGTGCAGGCACTCGAAGACGACTTCTGGCAGGTTCGCCTGCGCGCTGCCCGTTCGCTGGGCAAGCTGCGCTACCTGCCGGCGCTGGAAGGGTTGAAGGTCGTGCTCGGCCACGGCATCAGCAACCTGCGCAAGGAAGCCGCGCTGGCCCTGGGCGAACTGGGCAGCGGCGATGCCATCGAGGCACTGCGCAACGCCGAGCAGGACGGCGATCCGGAAGTCCGCAAGGCCGTGCGCATCGCCCTAGCTCAACTGGGACAGAACACATGAACACGCCGGTCGCGCTGCATCGCTCCAGCGCAGACGGCGAACTGCGCATCCGCTGGGACGACGGCGTCGAGCAGTGCATTGCCTTCACCCGCCTGCGCGGCGCCTGCCCCTGTTCGCAATGCCGGGCCGCGCGGCTGCAAGGTCGCATCGAGCTGGTGAAGGCCGGCGTTGTCCTGCAACGGCTGAACCTGCAGGGCTACGGCGTGCAATTGGTGTTCGACGACGGCCATGACCGCGGGATCTACCCGTGGTCGTATCTGCGTGAACTGGGGCGGTCCGTAATCAGCTGATGGCTCGGGTCAGGTGCTCCAGTACCCGCTCCACAGCGCGCTCCAGGCAGCCCTTGAAGAAATGGTCGGCGCCGGTATAGAGCACCACTTCGCGCTGCTGCGGCCGCGCCCAGTCCAGCAGGTTGGCCAGCGGCGCCATTTCGTCCGCCTCGCCGTGCAGCAGCAGGCAGTCGGCCGGCAGCGCCTGTGCTTCGTAGTCGCGGCCGCCGGGGACCGTTCCCACCGGCAAGCCCATCAGCGCGATGGCCTGCGCAGGCGGTGACAGTTCGCTGGCAACGCGGGCGAACACATAGGCGCCGAAGGAAAAACCCACCAGCGCCAACGGCAGATCGGGATACTCGCTACGCAGATGCCCGATCACCGCCAGCATGTCCTGCGCCTCGCCGATGCCTTCGGCGTACACGCCTTCACTGCCATCCACCCCACGGAAGCTCGGCCGCACGGTCAGCCAGCCGGCGCCGCAGAGCTTGCGCGAAAGGGTCAGCGGCACGCGGTGCCTCGGGCTGCCACCGAGCAAAGGCTGCGGATGGCTGATCAGCGCGATGCCCTGCGGCGGCACACCCGGCCGGTCGATCAGCAATTGCAGCTTGCCCACCGGGCCATCGATCAGTTGCGTGCGGCGCTCTTCTTCGGACATCGACTCTTCTCGCGGGACGGGAACGGAGCGCCGATTGTAGCGCCCCGCCCGCTCACTTCAGCACCACAGCCTTGCAGTGGGCCGCACTCATAGGGCACATAACCTGGAACAGGTTATCCGCCGCCAGCCAGCTAACGGCGGATAACGCTGGCGCGTTATGCGGCCCTACGGATGTTCCGCGGTGTCCTCCAAGGTGCGCACTGGCGTTACAGGATCGACAGCGGGTAGTCGACGATCAGGCGGAACTCATTGACGTCGCCTTCCACCTGGTCGGCATTACCACGGTGGATCGCCTCGCGCAGGCGCAGGGACAGGTCCTTCGCCGGCCCGGACTGCACCACGTACCTGGCTTCCAGGTTGGTCTCGTGGTGCTTGCCATCCTCGCCGTAGCCATAACCGCGGTACTGGCTATCGGCAGCCATTTTCGTGCCGTCGATACCGTGGCCGTTGACGTAACGGGCCATGAAGCTCAGGCCGGGAATGCCGTAGGTGGCCATCGCCAGGTCATAGCGCAGCTGCCAGGACTTCTCCTCCGGACCGTTGAAGTCCGAGTACTGGATGGAGTTGGCGAGGAAGATCGAGTCACCGGTGTCGCCCGGGCCGTTGACGCCAAAGGCCACGTAGTCGAACGGCGTGTCGCCGTGGACCTTCTGGTAAGCCAGCGTCAGGGTGTGTGCGGTAAGGAATGTATATGCGGCGGCGGCTGACCAGGTGGTGTTGCTGATCTCGCCGGCCTTGGCGCTACCGTCGTCGTTGGTGCGGTAGATGTTGAAATCGAAGTTCAGCGACTGATCGTCCGCCAGCGGCAGCGTGTAGTTGGCGTTACCGTAGTACTGACGCCACACATCCTCCAGCTTGGAGGCGTAGAGCGAGAAATTCAGCGCGTCGTTGACCGCGTACTTGCCGCCCACGTAGTCGATGCTGCTGGCCTCGACGTTGGCATAGGAGGCCCAGATGCCATGGTCGCCGTTGGTGGTCACCGGGCCATTGCCGCCGGTGAAGTGGCCGCCGTCCAGGTCCAGCCCGTCGATCTCGCTGCTGAGCACGTTGAAACCGGTAGCGGTCTGCGGGAACAGGCGCGTGCCGCCGGCGGCGAATACCGGCGCGGTGGGCTGCAGGTCGCCCCAGCGCAACTCGGTCTTGGACACGCGCAGCTTCACGGCGCCCCCGGCACGGCCGTATTCGCCTTCCGGCGAATCATCGTCACGCACTGGCAGGTTGCCGGTGCCGGAGGTGCCGGCGCCGCCATCCAGGCGGATACCCCAGTTGCCGAAGGCTTCCACGCCGAAACCGACGGTACCCTGGGTGAATCCCGAGCTGTAGTTCAGCGTGAAGCCCTGGGTCCAGTCCTTGCGGTCCCGGTCTCCGGACTTGCGGTCGCTGTTGTAGTAGTAGTTGCGCATCAGCAGCGAGGCGGTGCTGCCTTCGATGAAGCCGGTGGCTTCGGACTGATCGGCAACGGCGGCGGCATGCGCCAGCTGGAACGGAATGCCGGCGACGATCGCCCCCAGCATGGAAAGACGGAAAGCAGACATCTTCTACCCCTTTGTTGGACTTGTCTTGGCAGGCGTATCGATTGAATCCTGAATAACTTTCTTATGTTTCCCCGCCATAGGCAGAGCGAGCGAAGAGATAACAATCCGCCGCCTCGCCCTCCAACCAGCCTTGTCGATAGTCGATATCGAGACGAATGATTAAGCATTTGTCGCTATCGCTATTAAGCTTGCGCCCCGATGAAGAACATGAGTCCCGGATGCCCGCTCCAGAGCGTCCGGAGGATTGCTCCACTTCATCATCCTTTGGTTTGGCCGCCTCCCCAGGCGGCCTTTTTTTGCCTGCAGGAAAGTTATGGAACAAGTGTTCCAGGCCATTTCCGGATAATTCTCCTGGCCAATTTCAAACTCTTCCAAAGATGGTTTCAGGGCAACTTCCCAAGATTTCTCCGGGCAACTTCCGCAGAATTGGGCAACTCTTTCCGCAGCGGTGATATCACCTCGGCATACCGCTCATCCCCGCGCCCCTTTCCCCGTCGATGAGTCACTTGCGCAAAGCAAGCGACCCCATTAGATTACAACCATAATCTTTCTAGCCGCCTTTGGCCTGACGCCCTGCCAGGCCCGTAGCAAGGCGGCCCGATTAGATGACGATATTCATGTAAAGAGAGGCCGACATGCGCAGATCCAGCTTCGAAAACCTCCCCTGCCCCGTGGCCCAGGCGCTGGACCTGATCGGTGACAGCTGGAACGTGCTGATCCTTCGCGAAGCCTTCTACGGCTCCACGCGCTTCGACCAGTTCCTCGCACGATTGGGCATCGCCAGCAACGTCCTCACCCGTCGGCTGCGCGCACTGGTGGACAGCGGCCTGCTGCAGCGCCGCCAGTACAACGACCATCCGCCGCGCTTCGAATACCTGCTCACCGATCGTGGCCGCGACCTGCGCCCGGTGCTGCTCACCCTGTTGCAGTGGGGCAAGCGCCACGCCGGCAAGGCCAGCGCCGCCGAACTGGTGGACACCCGCACGGGCCGGCCAGTGCGTATCGCCCTGGTGGACGCCGACAGCGGCGAAGCCATCGGCCCGCAGCACCAGATCCATCGCCGCGACGGCGACCAACTCGTCCCTGCCCACATCCCACAAGCCGATCACGCCTGAGCGAGGCCGCCATGAACCAGCCCGTCACAATTCCCGCCACGCCGGCCGTCGACACGGCAAGACCGAAGTCGCGCAAGGCCCTCAAGCTCGCTGTCGCAGCGGCTGCCATCCTCGGCGCGGGCGCGTACGCCGGGCACTGGTGGCTCGACGGTCGCTTCCTGGAAAAAACCGACGATGCCTATGTCGGCGGCGACGTAACGGTGATCAGCCCACGCGTCGCCGGCTACATCGCCGAGCTGAAGGTGAGCGACAACCAGTTGGTGCATGCCGGCGATCTGCTGGCGCGCATCGATGATCGCGATTACCGCGCCGCGCTGGCCAAGGCGGACGGCGCCGTGCATGCCGAGGAAGCGGCGCTGACCAATGTCGATGCCCAGGCCTCGCTGCAGGACGCGCTGATCCGCCAGAGCCAGGCGGAGATCGACGCGGCCGCTGCCGAGGAAGTGCGCACCCGCGACGACCAGCACCGCTATGCCACCCTGGTGCGCACCAATGCCGTGTCGGTGGAAGCCGCGCAGCGCGCCGACGCCAGCTTCAAATCCGCCCGCGCCAACAGCGACAAGGCTCGCGCCAGCCTGCTCGCCGCACGCCGTCAGCTCGACGTGATCCAGAGTCAGCGGCAGCAGGCCCAGGCCGCGCTGGAGCAAGCCATCGCCGCCCGCGACCTGGCACGCCTGAACCTGAGCTACACCGAGCTGCGCGCCCCGGTGGACGGCTACATCGGCAACCGCCGCGCACGGATCGGCAGCTATGTCGCCGCCGGTACGCAACTGCTGGCCGTCGTCCCCGCGCAGGGCCTGTGGGTGGATGCCAATTTCAAGGAGGACCAACTGGCCCGCATGCAGCCTGGCCAGGCGGTGGCCATCGAGGCCGACATCCTTCCCGGCAAGGTCTTCCATGGCCACCTGGACAGTCTCGCCCCGGCCACTGGCGCGCAGTTCAGCATCCTGCCGCCGGAGAACGCCACCGGCAACTTCACCAAGATTGTCCAGCGCGTGCCGGTACGCGTGCACCTGGACGACGCCGACGGTCGCCTCGGCAACCTGCGCCCCGGCCTTTCCGTGCTGGTGGAAGTGGACACCCGTGCCCATGACCATGGCGATGCCGACCAGCGCGTCGCCCAGAGCAACCGGCCGTGAGCCTCTGGAGCAACGACGTGGTGCCGGTGGAAAGTCTTTCCACCGGGCGCAAGGTGATCTCCTTCGCCTGCATGTGCCTGGGCATGTTCATCGCCCTGCTGGACATCCAGATTGTCTCCGCTTCGCTGCGCGACATCGGTGGCGGACTATCGGCCGGCGCCGATGAACTGGCCTGGGTGCAGACCAGCTACCTGATCGCCGAGATCATCGTCATCCCGCTCTCCGGCTGGCTGTCCAAGGTGCTGTCCACACGCTGGCTGTTCGCCGCGTCGGCGCTGGGCTTCACCCTCACCAGCCTGCTCTGCGCCATGGCCTGGAATATCCAGAGCATGATCGCCTTCCGCGCGCTGCAGGGCTTCCTCGGTGGCTCGATGATCCCCATGGTGTTCACCACCGGTTTCCTTTACTTCGACGGCAAGCAGCGGGTGATTGTCGCTGCCACCATCGGCGCCATCGCCTCCCTCGCGCCGACCCTCGGCCCGGTGGTCGGCGGCTGGATCACTGATATTTCCTCCTGGCCCTGGCTGTTCTACATCAATCTGGTGCCAGGGTTGTTCGTCGCCATCGTGGTGCCGATCATGGTGCGCATCGACAAGCCCGACCTGTCGCTGCTCAAGGGCGCCGACTACCCGGCGATCCTGCTGATGGCGCTGTTCCTCGGCTGCCTGGAATACACCATGGAGGAAGGTCCGCGCTGGAACTGGTTCAGCGACGACACCATCCGCGCCACCGCCTGGATCTCCGCACTGTGCGGCATCGCCTTCATCTACCGCAGCCTGACCGCAGCGCACCCCATCGTCGACCTGCGCGCCCTGAAGGAACGCAACTTCGCCCTCGGCTGCCTGTTCAGCTTCGTCACTGGCATCGGCATCTTCGCCACCATCTACCTCACGCCGCTGTTCCTCGGCCGTGTGCGCGGCTACGGCGCGCTGGACATCGGCCTGGCGATCTTCTCCACCGGGATCTTCCAGATCATGAGCATCCCGCTCTACGCCGCCCTTGCGCGGCGCGTCGACCTGCGCTGGATCCTGCTGCTGGGGATGGTGATGTTCACGCTATCGATGTACGAATTCGCCCCGCTGACCCACGACTGGGGCGCGGCGCAGCTGATGTTCCCGCAGGCCCTGCGCGGTATGGCCCAGCAGTTCTGCGTGGCGCCCACGGTGACACTGGCGCTCGGTTCGCTGCCCCCGGAACGCCTGAAGCTCGCTTCCGGGCTGTTCAACCTGATGCGCAACCTCGGTGGCGCCATCGGCATCGCTGCCTGCGCCACGGTGCTCAACGACCGCGCCAACCTGCACTTCCTGCGCCTGGCGGAGCACCTGAACAGCAGCAACGAGGCGCTCAACCAGTGGCTGGCACCGTCCATGGACCTCAATGGCGAACCCTCGCAACAGGCGCTGAAACACCTGTGGGACCTGACTTGGCGCGAGGCGCAGACACTGACCTTCGCCGATGCCTACCTGCTGGTGGGCGCTTGTTTTGCGGTGACGCTGCTGCTGGTGCCGCTGATGCGCAAGATCGCCCCGCCCACGCAGCCCAGTGCGGACGCTCACTGAGCCGCGAGGATCTCCTCGAGGAACGCAACG
The DNA here is from genome assembly GCF_001675465.2 of Pseudomonas sp. AU12215. Taxonomy (NCBI): domain Bacteria; kingdom Pseudomonadati; phylum Pseudomonadota; class Gammaproteobacteria; order Pseudomonadales; family Pseudomonadaceae; genus Pseudomonas; species Pseudomonas sp. AU12215. The sequence goes on along the minus strand of NZ_MACM02000047.1, from coordinate 44,667 downwards.
AACACGCGGATGCGGCTGGAGTCGCGCAGGCTCGGCGGGTAGAGCGCGTTGATGCTGCTCACCGTGCTGCCGGGGTAGGTCTTGTAGTCCGTCAGCAGCCGCGTCAGCCGGCCACTGCGCACGTCCTCGGCGACCAGCCAGTCGGATAGCAATGCGATACCGCCGCCGGCCAGGGCGGCTTCCCGGAGAACGTCAGCATTGTTGCTCTGCAACCGCCCCTGCACATTCAGTGCCCAGGTTTCCCGGCCGTCACTGCAGGACCAGGTCGCGTGCGGGCCGCCGTAGTCGAAGCGCAGGCACGAATGCTCCATGAGTTCCAGCGGATGCCGGGGCATGCCCGCGCCGCGCAGGTAGTCGGGGCTCGCCACCAGCCAGCGATCGAACCGGCCGATGGGCCGGCTGATGATGTCGTCGCTGATCAGCGTCGCCCCCAGGCGCACGGACAGGTCGATCTGCTGTTTGGGGAGATCGACGAGCTGGTCGTTCAGCGACAGGCTGATCTCCAGTTCCGGGTACTGCGCCAGCAGGCGCCCCAGGTGTGGGGCAATGACACGCCGGCCGAACTCCACCGGTACGCTGACCCGCAGTCGCCCTTTCGCCTCGCGGCCGCGGTCACTGACCAGGCCGTCGGCCTCCACCAGCGCCTCGATGATCGCCACGGCCTTGTCGTAATAGGCCTGCCCGGCAAGGGTCGGGCTGCTGTGACGGGTGGTGCGATTGAGCAGCGCGGCACCCAGTTCCGCTTCCAGCGCCGCCACCTGGCGAGTCACTGAGGATGTTGCCACGCCCAGCTTGCGGGCCGCCGCCGAGTAGCCGCCGCAACGGACGGTCTCGACGAACATCGACAGGGCCTGCAGTTTGTCCATGGCGGGACTCCGGAAACGGGAAATCCCGGAGTTTACCCAATCGCCCCCGCCTTCGCCTTGCACGCCTGTGCTCTCAGGCGTGGCGCTCGCCGCGGAGCAGGAAGAGCAAGGTGGCGACGGCCGGAACGACTGCCACGCCAATGGCGAACGGCGTCCAGCTGATGGTTTCGTACAGCGGGCTGGCGACCAGCGAACCGAGCGCGCCACCGACGAAGATGCTGGTCATGTACACCGCATTCAGGCGTGCGCGGCTATGCGGGTCGAGTGCGTACACCTCGCGCTGGCCGAGCACCATGTTCAACTGCACGGCGAAATCCAGCAGCACAGCACAGACCACCAGCCAGAAGCATCCGGCACCGGGCAGCGCCCCGAGCAACAAGGCCAATGGCGCCAGCAGCAAGGCCACCAGGGTGCCCTTGAACGTGTGGCCGGCATCCGCCAGCCGCCCGGCGATGGGCGCAGCCACGGCGCCCACGGCACCGACCAGGGCAAACAGCGCGACCTGGGTCTGGCTGAAGCCGTGGTGGCGGATCAGTTCGATGGGCGCGATGGTCCAGAACGCGCTGAATGCAGCGAACAGCAGCCCCTGATAGAGCGCGCGTTCGCGCAGCACGGCGTAGCGCCGGGCCAGCGAGAACACCGAGCCGATCAGTTGCGGATAGGTGGCGCTGTGCGCCGGCAAGCGGCGCGGCAGCGCTATCGCCATCACCAGGGCGATCAGCAGCATCAGCAGCGACGCGGCAAGGAACACCCCGCGCCAGCCGAAGATCTCCGCCACCAGGCTCGACACCGGCCGCGACAGCAGGATACCCAGCAGCAGGCCGCCCATGATGTTGCCCACCACCCGGCCACGGGCCTCCTCCGGCGCCAGATGCGCGGCCAACGGTACGAGAATCTGCACCGCCACGGAGGTCAGGCCGATCAGCAGGGCGCAGGCCAGCAGCACCGACGGCGCACTCGCCAACCCGGCGCCGGCCAGGCACAGCGCCACCGCCAGGGTGAAACCGATCACCAGCTTGCGGTTCTCCAGCAGGTCCGCCAGCGGCACCAGGAACAGCAGGCCGATGGCGTAGCCGAACTGGGTCAGCGAGACGATCAGGCTGGCGTGCTGGGTGGAGAGGCCGATGGCCGGGGCGATCAGCTCGACGATGGGTTGCGCGTAGTAGAGGTTGGCGACCACGGCGCCACAGCAGAACGCGAGCAGCGCGACCATCGCCGAGGAGAGGGTCGGCTGTGCATGGTCAGCCGGGTGGGAAGTCGAAGCGGAGTTCATGAGCAATCCTTGAACGGGAAACAGTGCCCCCAGACTATGCCGGCAACCTTCCGGGCAGAATCGGTCGGGCCGGCAACACAGCGGTGCGCAATACGCAACGCTGTCCACCGACGCGGCGCTTCAGGCCATATCGCTGTTGCTGAATTCCTCGGCCAGGAAGTCGATCAGCGTGCGCACCGAGGGCAACAGGCCACGGCGCGAAGGGAAGATCGCATGGACGATGCCGCACTTGGGCGACCAGCCCGGCAGCAGTTCAACCAGCCTGCCGGCAGCCAGGTCCTCGCGCACCGCTACCCGCGGCACGTGGGCGATGCCGACACCCGCGAGGACGGCGTTGCGCAGGGCCGGCAGGTCGTCGGTAACCATGCGCGGCCTATGCGAGATGAGCAGGCGCTCGCCCTCGTCGTTGAACAGTTCCCACTGGTACTCGCGCTGCATGCCGCCCCAGTGCAGGCTGGGCAATTGCCCAAAGCCCAGGGGCGAGCTGTCACCGGCCATGCGTTCGAGGAAGTCCGGACGCCCCACCAGGCACTGGGTACTGTTGCCCAGTACCTTCATCACCATGTCGGTGTTCTCCAGCGGCGGGAAGCGCACGCGCAACGCGATGTCGAAGCCCTCGTGGAGCAGATCGACGCGGCGGTTGGTGCTCTCGATGAACAGTTCCACCAACGGGTACTTGAGCATATAGCGGGTGAGCATCGGGCCAACCCAGGAGTTGAGCAGCGTCGTCGGACAGGCCAGCCGCACGAGCCCGCGCGGCTCCGCACGGTTGCGCTCGATCACCTCCGAAGCGCCTTCCGCCTCGATGCGCATGGCCACGCAGCGCTGGTAATACTCCTGGCCGATCTCGGTCAGCGAGCAGAGCCGGCTGGTGCGGTGCAGCAGGCGCACGCCCAGACGCTCCTCCAGTTGGGCGATGCGCCGGCTGAGCTTGGACTTGGGAATGTCCAGCGCGCGGCCGGCGGCGGCGAAACCACCCTGCTCCACCACCTGGGTGAAGTAATAGAGGGTGTTGAGGTCTTCCATGGATCGTTCTCCGCATGGAACGCTGGGGAAAGCTGCGCAGCTTACCGTATCCCGTGGTGCGAGACGCGCTACAGTGTCCACCGACGAACACTCGAGAACACGTCCCATGGATTACGCCATTCGCCCTGAACGCCCCGAAGACGTCGCGATCATTCGCGAGGTGACCACCGCCGCCTTCGCCATGGCCGAGCACAGCAGCGGCACCGAAGGCGCCATCGTCGACGCCCTGCGCGCGGCGGGGGCGCTGAGGATTTCCCTGGTTGCGACGGAGGAAGACCAAGTGGTAGGCCATGTGGCTTTCTCTCCCGTCACCCTGGATGGCGCGGACATCGGCTGGTACGGGCTCGGGCCGGTTTCCGTGCGGCCTGACCTGCACGGCCTGGGACTTGGAGCGGCGCTGATCAGCGCCGGACTGGAGCGTCTTGAAAAGCTCGGTGCGAAAGGCTGCGTGGTGCTGGGCGACCCAGCCTACTACCGGCGATTCGGCTTTCGTCAGGACCCGGCGATCCACTATCAAGGCGTGCCGCCGGAGTACTTCATGGCCCTGTCGCTGGACGGTTCCAAAGCCAATGGCGAGGTCGCCTACCACAGCGGTTTTTCTGCCTCCTGAATCCGGAACTGCGCCTCATGCCCCTATCGATCCGCCTCGCCAGCGTTGCCGACATCGACAGCCTCTTCGACATTCGCACCAGCGTGCGGGAAAACCACTTGAGCCGCGAGCAGATGGCGGTGCTGGGTATCACGCCGGCGGTGCTGGCCGAGGCCATCCAGTCAGCAGCCTGTGCTTGGATCGCGGAAATCGACGGCATGGCCGTCGGCTTCGCCATGGTGGATATCGCGTCAGGAGAACTCTTCGCGCTGTTCGTGCGCCCGGAATACGAGGGCCACGGCGCAGGCCGCCAACTGCTGGGCATGGCCGAGTACCAGCTGTTCCGTGAACACGAGAACATCTGGCTGGTGACCGATGGCGGCGACGGTATTCGCGCCAATGCCTTCTACCGCAAGCACGGCTGGCAGTTGGCCGCGCGCCTGGATGAGCGCGATGTGCGTTATGAAAAAACGCGCTCGGCGCAAAGGTGCGGCGTGACCGGTGATCCGATCGCGGACGACGTCCGCTCCTAGAAAGGGTCGCCCTCTAAGGAAGCGGACTCACTGATTCGGCGCTCGGCTCAAAGCAGCGACTTGCCCTGGCTGAGCACCTTGTCGCACACCTGCCTGGTCACCTTTTCCTTGATACCGCTGCCGGACAGGTCGAGGCTCTTGCCGTCCTTGCCGGTGAGTATGCCCTTGGCGCCGTCCTTGTAGCCGCTGTCGCTGGTGGTGGTGTTGCCGGGCAGCTTGCCGAGCAGTTTGTCCTTCACCTGGGTCGCTGCATCGGCATTGAGGTAATTGTTCTTCGCACAGAATTCCAGGACCCCGGCGACGTTGCTACTGCTGCTGGAAGAGACCGAGGAAAGGTTGCCCAGGCCGCCAAGGCTGCCGGCGACATCGCCCAGGGACGCGGCCTGGGCCAGCGACCAGGGCAGCAGTGCGACAGCGAGGACCGCGGGAATCAGTTTGCGGGTAGTCATGGGAATCTCCTGACGAAGGACACGAAGTGAAAGACCACTGCGAGTGTAGTCCCCCTCCCGCAATACCTCTTTCAATAGCCCACCGACTTCAGCACCTCGTCCACGCCCTGGCTCGGTGGCCGGCCGAGGAACATCAGCAACTGGTCGGTGCGGTTGGTGAAGAAGCCATCCACGCCAGCCTTGCTCAGCTTGTCGAAGTCCACTGCGTCGTCGACGGCGTAGGCATGCACAAACAGGCCTCGCTCATGGGCGGCCTGGTTCATCCAGGGTTGCACCAGGTCCATGTAGCTCTGGTCGCCGCGAGCGGTAAGGGTCGCCGACGGGCCGCTGCCCAGGGCGCCGTTGGTCTTGGCCCAGTCGAGCCAGGCGAAGAGCTCTTCCTTGGACTTCACTTCCTGCCTGGCATAGAAGTCCGCTTTGATCTTCTCGCCGGACTGGGCAAAGGTGGTCGACTGCTTTGCCGCCATGTAGCCGTCGCCGACCCACAACAACAACACTTTCGGCACCTTCGGCATGCTCTTTTGCAGCAGTTCCAGGCTGCTCTTCTCGAAGGTCTGCAGCACGATTCTGCCCTGGGGCTCGCCATCAGCATTGAGCCAGCCACGGTTCTCCAGGACCTTGCGCAGATCCTCCTCGATGCCGGGGAACTGGCCTGGTGCCTTGGTTTCCAGGTAAAGGCCCGGGGTCTCGCCGCCTTCGGCGATATCGATCAATTCATCGAGCGTGAGGATGCGCGCACCCGCGTACTTGGAGCGGGCACGCTCGGGATAGGCCATGTTGAACCAACTACCGGCGTCCAGGCGCTTGAGTTCGGCCAGGGTGAATCGGCTCACCGGATCCTTCTCGCGGCCAGGGAATACCTTGGCAATGTTGGTGGTGCGTTCCAGGGTGTCGTCGTGCACCGCCACCAGCACCCCGTCCTTGGTGCGCTGCAGGTCCGCTTCCAGGTAGTCCGCGCCCAGATCACGGGCGGCGAGATAGGCCGGTGCGGTTTCCTCCGGAGCATCGTGGGAGGCGCCGCGGTGGGCGATCACCGTCGGCCACGGAATGCCGGCGGCCTCGCTCAGGGCGCGGCCGGGCGACTCCGCGGCGCTGGCGGTGAAGCTGGCGGCAGCCAGCGCGAAGGTGCCCAGTACAGCGATGATGCGACGGCGCATGTGCGAACCCCCATTGGCTGGGTAACGGATTAGCGGCCCAGTCTGCCGCCGGCCTGTGAAACTCTTGCGACGGCCGGCACCCGCAACAACGACAAGGCCCGCGAACGATCGCTCGTCCGCGGGCCTTGTGCTCGTTGCTGCCCGATCAGCGCGGCAGGTCGAAGCGGTCGAGGTTCATCACCTTGGTCCAGGCCTTGACGAAGTCATGGACGAACTTGCGTTCGCCGTCCGAGCAACCATAGACCTCCGACAGCGCCCGCAGCTGGGAGTTTGATCCCAATAGCAGGTCGATGCGGCTGCCGGTCCACTTCGCTTCGCCGGTCTTGCGATCACGGCCTTCGAACTGCTCATTGGCGTCCGAGGTCGGTTTCCAGACCGTGGCCATGTCCAGCAGGTTGACGAAGAAGTCATTGCTCAGGGTGCCGGGACGCGTGGTGAACACGCCGTTCTGCGAGCCGCCGGTGTTGGCGCCGAGCACCCGCAGGCCGCCGATCAGCACGGTGACTTCCGGTGCGGTCAGGGTCAGCAGTTGCGCCTTGTCGATCAGCAACGCCTCCGCCGGCACCGCGAACTTCGACTTGAGGAAGTTGCGGAAGCCGTCGGCCACCGGTTCCAGCATGCCCACCGAGTGCACGTCGGTCTGCTCCTGGCTGGCGTCCATGCGGCCCGGCGCAAAGGGTACGCTGACGGAGTGCCCCCCTTTGCGCGCGGCCTCTTCCACGGCGGCATCACCGGCCAGCACGATCAGGTCGGCCAGGGAGATCTTCTTGCCGCCAGTAGCGGAGGCGTTGAATTCCGCCTGGATTTCGCCCAGCACGCCGAGCACCTTGGCCAGCTGCTCCGGCTGGTTCACCGGCCAGTCCTTCTGCGGCGCCAGGCGAATGCGCGCGCCGTTGGCGCCGCCGCGCTTGTCCGAACCACGGAAGGTGGAGGCCGAGGCCCAGGCCGTGGAGACCAGCTCGGAAATCGACAGGCCCGAGGCCAGTACCTTGGCCTTGAGCGCAGTGATGTCCTTCTCGTCCACCAGCGGATGGTCGACCGGCGGGATCGGATCCTGCCAGATCAGCTCCTCTTTCGGTACTTCCGGCCCCAGGTAGCGGGCCAGCGGGCCCATGTCCCGATGGGTCAGCTTGAACCAGGCGCGGGCGAAAGCGTCGGCGAACGCCTCGGGATCTTCGTAGAAACGCCGGGCAATCTTCTCGTAGACCGGGTCCACGCGCAGGGAGATGTCGGTGGTGAGCATCGACGGCGCACGACGCTTGGACTTGTCGTGCGCATCGGGAATGCTGCCGGCACCGGCGCCGTTCTTCGGCTGCCACTGGTGCGCGCCGGCCGGGCTCTTGGTCAGTTCCCACTCATAGCCGAACAGGTTCCAGAAGAAGTTGTTGCTCCAGCGCGTCGGCGTCGACGTCCAGGTGACTTCCAGGCCGCTGGTGATGGCGTCGCCGCCGGAGCCGGTGCCGAATGTGCTGACCCAGCCCAGCCCCTGGTTCTCCAGGCCGCCGGCTTCCGGGTCGACCCCGACGTTATCCGCCGGGCCCGCGCCGTGGGTCTTGCCGAAAGTGTGGCCGCCAGCGATCAGAGCGACGGTTTCCTCGTCGTCCATGGCCATGCGGGCGAAGGTCTCGCGGATGTCTCGGGCGGCAGCCACCGGGTCGGGGTTGCCGTTGGGGCCTTCCGGGTTCACGTAGATCAGGCCCATCTGCACCGCGGCCAGCGGGTTCTCAAGGTCGCGGTCGCCGGTGTAGCGCTTGTCGCCACCCAGCCAGGTGGTCTCTTCGCCCCAGTACACGTCCTGGTCCGGTTCCCAGACGTCCTCACGGCCGCCGGCGAAGCCGAAGGTCTTGAAGCCCATGGACTCCAGGGCGACGTTGCCGGTGAGGACGATCAGGTCGGCCCAGGACAGCTTGGCGCCGTACTTCTGCTTGATCGGCCAGATCAGCCGACGGGCCTTGTCCAGGCTGACGTTGTCCGGCCAGCTGTTGAGCGGAGCGAAGCGTTGCTGGCCACGACCGGCGCCGCCACGGCCATCGCCGATGCGGTAGGTGCCGGCGGCATGCCAGGCCATTCGGATGAACAGTGGGCCGTAGTGGCCGAAGTCGGCGGGCCACCAGTCCTGGGAGTCGGTCATCACGGCGCGCAGGTCGGCCTTCACCGCTTCCAGGTCGAGGGTCTTGAAGGCCTCGGCATAGTTGAAGTCCTCGCCCATGGGGTTGGACTTGGAAGAATGCTGGTGCAGCAGGTCCAGCCTCAGCTGGTTGGGCCACCAGTCACGGTTGGAAGTACCACCACCAGCGGTCTGGTGGAACGGGCAGCTACCTTTCTTTTCTTCACTCATTGCAGGCTCCTTGGGGGCGCCTATCGTTGGCGCCTTGTATTCGCACAACCCATCAGAAGATAGATCAAACGGGGCGGGCTGCTATTGCAGTTTTCGATTGGCTGAAGCGGTAAAAGGCTATCGATGAAGGGTGGCCAAAGGCCTCATCGCGGGAGACGGTAACGGACGCAGTTGTCATCGATGGTGCAGGAGCGAGCTTGCTCGCGAACCCGCTTCACGTAGGCTTGATCCGGTAAAGGGCGATTCGCGAGCAAGCTCGCTCCTACAAAGAACCTCGCCCATTGGATGAACGATTACAATCCGGCCCTCGCGGGCCGGACTCTCACACCGTCAGAATGCGAAGCAGGAACAGCCGAACGCGCCCCAGAAGCCGGCGAAGTCGCTCACCGGCACGTCTTTCGTGCGCGCACGCTCATGGCTGTGCCCATGCACGCCGCAGGAACCGACGCACTGGTGCACGGCCTGCTGCAACGGGGCCTGCGGGCGCCAGTGGCCAGGGACCATGGCCACCGGGGACCACTCCGGCACCACCGGGATGCTCGGCGGGGCCAGCTTGTCGAACTCGCGGTCGCCATGGACGATCTTGCCGCCGACGACGGTGAGCACGGACTCGATGGTCTTGATCGCCTCTTCCTCGACGCTGAAGAAGTCCTCCGACAGCACCGCCAGGTCAGCCAGCTGGCCAGCCTTGAGCATGCCCTTCTTGCCCTGCTCGCTGGAGAACCAGGCGCTGCCGTGGGTGAACAGCTGGATCGCCACTTCGCGCGACAGCCCTTCCGGGTACAGGCTCAGGCCGCCCACGGTCTTGCCGCTGACCATCCAGTACAGCGAGGTCCAGGGGTTGTAGCTGGAGACACGGGTGGCGTCGGTGCCGGCGCCGACGGGAACGCCTTCGGCGAGCATGCGCTTGATCGGCGGCGTGGCCTCGGCGGCCTGCCTGCCATAACGGTCGACGAAATACTCGCCCTGGAAGGCCATGCGGTCCTGGATGGCGATGCCGCCACCCAGCGCCCTCACCCGCTCGATGTTCTTCGGCGTGATGGTCTCGGCATGGTCGAAGAACCACGGCAGGCCATTGAACGGGATATCGCGATCGACCTTCTCGAACACGTCGAGCATGCGCGAAATGGACTCGTCGTAGGTGGCATGCAGGCGGAACGGCCAGCGTTGCTCGACCAGGTGGCGCACCACCGGTTCCAGCTCGGCTTCCATGGTGCCGGGCAGGTCCGGACGCGGTTCGAGGAAGTCCTCGAAGTCAGCCGCCGAGAACACCAGCATCTCGCCCGCACCGTTATGGCGCAGGAAGTCGGTGCCCTGGCCGTAGGTCACGCTGGAGGTCCAGTTCCGGAAGTCCGCCAGCTCTTCCTTGGGCTTCTGGGTGAACAGGTTGTAGGCGATGCGTACGGTGAGCTGGTCGGCGTCGGCCAGCTGCTGGATCACCTGGTAGTCGTCCGGGTAGTTCTGGAAGCCGCCGCCGGCATCGATCACGCTGGTCAGGCCCAGGCGGTTCAGCTCGCGCATGAACTGGCGGGTCGAGTTGACCTGGTACTCCAGCGGCAGCTTCGGCCCCTTGGCCAGGGTCGCGTAGAGAATCATCGCGTTGGGGCGGGCAATCAGCATGCCGGTGGGCTCGCCGTTGCTGTCGCGGACGATCTCGCCACCGGGCGGGTTCGGCGTGTCCTTCGTATAGCCGACGACGCGCAGCGCGGCGCGGTTGAGCAGCGCGCGGTCATAGAGGTGCAGGACGAACACCGGGGTGTCCGGCGCCGCCTGGTTCAGCTCCGAGAGGGTCGGCATGCGCTTCTCGGCGAACTGGAACTCGTTCCAGCCGCCGACCACCCTCACCCATTGCGGCGACGGCGTGCGCTGTGCCTGCAGGCGCAGCATTTCCAGGGCGTCGTGCAGCGACGGCACGCCTTCCCAGCGCAGCTCCAGGTTGTAGTTCAGGCCGCCGCGGATCAGGTGCAGGTGCGAGTCGTTGAGGCCGGGGATGACGGTACGGCGATTGAGGTCGACCAGTTTCGTCGAGGCGTCGCGATAGGCCATCGCCTGGGCGTCGGTGCCCACGACGAGAAACTTGCCGTCAGCGATGGCCACGGCGGTGGCGTGCGGGCGCTCGGGGTCGACGGTGTGCAGCTTGCCGTTGAACAGGATCAGGTCTGCATTGCGCTCTGCGTTACTCATGTTCGTGACCCTCAGCGTTGCAGGAAGGCCAGCAGGTCTTCGTTGAGTTGTTGCGTGTGAGTGACGGCGAACCCATGGGGAGCACCGGCGTAGACTTTCAGTTTAGCGCCCTGGATCTGTTCGGCAGCCAGCTTTCCGGTAGTCTCGAACGGCACGATCTGGTCATCATCGCCATGGATCACCAGGGTCGGCACGTCGACCTTGGCCAGGTCGGCACGGAAGTCGGTCTCGGAGAAGGCGCCGACGCAATCGATGGTGCCCTTGAGCGAGGCCAGCAGCGCGATGTTCAGCGTCTGGGCGAGCACGCCGTCGGAGACTTTCTGGCCGTGGTTGGTGCCGTAGAACGGCGCGGCGAAGTCGGCGATGAACTGCGCGCGATCCTGCAGCAGGCCGGCCTTGATACCGTCGAATACAGCCCCGTCGACCCCCTGTGGGAAGTCGGCGGCCTTGCCGAAGATCGGGGTAACCGCGCCCAGCAGCACCAGGCCGGCGACGCGCGAGGTGCCGTGGCGGCCGATGTAGCGGCTGACGTCGCCGCCGCCCATGGAGAAGCCCACCAGCGTGACCTCGCGCAGGTCAAGGTGCTCGATCAGGCCGGCGATGTCGTCGGCGAAGGTGTCGTAGTCGTAGCCGTCCCACGGCTGGCTGGAGCGACCGAAACCGCGGCGGTCGAAGGCGATGGTGCGGTAGCCGCGGCTGCTCAGGTACTGCATCTGGTATTCCCACATGTCGCCGTCCAGTGGCCAGCCGTGGCTGAACAGCACGGGTTTGCCGCTGCCCCAATCCTTGTAATAGATCTCGGTGCCGTCGCGGGTGACGAAAGTGCTCATGGAAACTCCTCTGCCTGCCATGCAGGACGATGTGGGGACGGGCGCCAGGGCGCCCCGTGAGGGGAAAGTCAGGGGAAAGATCAGTCGGCGTTGAGCCAGCCGGCGCAATGCCGGGTCACCCAGGGCATGATCAGATAGACCACCGGGAGGACGATGCACAGGGTTACCAGCAGGTTGCTCGGCACCACGCCGGCCAGCACAGGGAAGCGCTCGAACGCGGGCCCCCAGAGCGGCGGAATGACCATGGTCAGCGGGCTGATCACCAGGTAGGTGAGCAGCGCCTGCTTCCATTTCGGTGGCTGGCGAACGTTGCCGTGCTCGGGGGTGAACCAGAATTCGGCGTTGTTGTGGATCAGCGGGTGGTCACCCTCCTCCAGCAGCGGCAGGACCTCGGCGACCAGCTCGGCACGCTCGCGGGAATCGATCCAGGCTTGCAGCTGGCCGGCCCGGGCGAAACGCACCACGGTGGTGAACATCGCGCCTTCGCCGTCGGGGCGGATCACGTTCACGCCCAGGTGGCCGGGCTGCTGGCGCGCAGCGGCAACGGTGCGGCGCAGCCAGGCTTCATAGCTGGGCAGGGCTTCGCAGCGCACCTTGTGGTGGACCACCAGCGTCACCACGCTGTTCAGATCGATGGCTTCGGCGCTCATGGGTGTTCCGGGCTCGGGGTTGAGGTCCGGTCACTATGGCTGCGGTCGCGGCTGGCCTATTGGACGCATGTGCTGGGTTGGGCTTTTGCTTTTCCAGGGTGACGAACCCGGAACGGGCTATCGCCGACAGGGCGGGTTACCTTGCGGTGACAGAGATTTCGAGTCCGCCCCAGCGCTTGGGTAATCGAAGGTGCGATTAAGCGGCGCTGATAGCCAATTCGGCTACATCGACCTGCCGCATATACGCCCGCGCCGTGTGGGGCAACCGGTAGCGTACCTCGCACTCGCCCTGCTCCACCCACAGCAGCGACTTGTCCGCCAGTTGGCGCACCGCCGCGAATGCACATTCGCGGCACAGGGGATTGCCATCGAGCGAGGCCACGGCCGCGTCGAGCGTGAAGTCCTCGTCCAGTTGCGCGAGCAGGCGAAGGCAGCGTTGCTCGGCAACATCCAGCAACCCGTAGCTCCAGTCATAGGTCGCCCGCAGGCTCTGCTGCCGCGCCGGCGCGGTACGGCGTCCGGGCATCAGCAGTTGCATGGGCGTATCCAGCAGGGCCGGCAGCCCGGTGAGACCGAGGATGCCCACCTGCCGCGCCGCCATCTCGATGGCCAGGGGAATGCCGTCCAGGCGCCGGCAGATATCGATGATCGCGCGCACCTGGCCCGGCTTGAGTTCGAAGCGGTCGCAGACTTCCCGCGCACGCATCACGAACAGCTGAACCGCCGAACTGCACATGGCCAGTGCCAGGGGCGCGTCGTCCTGCGCGGGCACCTCCAGCGGCGGCAGGCGCAGCACATGTTCGCCTTCCGCGCGCAACGGCTCGCGGCTGGTGGCAAGAATGCTCAGCGCCGGATGCAGGCGCAACAGGTACTCCACCGCCTCGGCGCAGCGCTCGGCAAGGTGCTCGCAGTTATCCAGCAACAGCAGGGTCGGCTCCTGCACCGGCTCGCGCAGGAGGACGGCGAGGTTCTGGCTGAGGGAGATGCCATCCGGGTCGATGGACAGATCGAGGAAGCGCACCTGGCTGAAATGCTTGTGCAACGACTCGGCGCAGTGGATCGCCAGCGAGGTCTTGCCCATGCCCCCAGGGCCGACCAGGGTCAGCAGGCGCGTCGCGGGCAGCTGCCTCACCACCCGTTCCAGCAGCGCCTGGCGGCCGACCAGGCCCATCAGCAGCACCGGCAGGTTGCTGGCGCGCACCTCGCAAGGCAGTGCGACAGCCTGTACCGGGGCGGTGACGGTTTCCACCACACCGACGAAGCCATAGCCGCGCAGCGGCACGTTGGCGATGTAGCGTTCGCCGGTGCGGCCTTCGCCGAGGGCGCGACGCAGGGCGGCGATGTGTACGCGCAGGTTGATCTCTTCGACCACGGTGTTGCCCCACACCTGGGCGATGATCGTATCCTTGCCGATGATCTCGCCGGGCTGGCGGATCAGCACCTGGAGAATGTCCAGCGCCCGGCTGCCGATGCGCACCGGGCGGTCCCCCTGCAGCAGCTGGCGCTTGTAGGGATGAAACTGGAAGCGACCGAACTGCAGGATGGTCTCGGTGCGGTTTTCCGTGCTTTCGCTCATTTCCTGCTCACGTCTTTAGTCCGACGGATCGCTCTACAACAAGGCCTCCAGGCGATCTGGTCAGAACCGAGGTGACGCGCCCCTGATTGGTGGTCAGGGTATTTTCCCGTCCTCGTGTGACAGCGCAATTCCCGCAGGGGGAAGGATTCGGCCAACTAGGGTGCGCCGGACGGTCAACCGGCATGAAATGCGGCGCACTGCCATCAGGCGAAGCCGAACTGCTCGCGGTACTGGCTCGGCGTCATGCCGATGCGTTCGCCGAAGACCGTGCGCATGTGCCGGGGGCTGCCGAAGCCGCTGCGACAAGCCACCTGCTTGAGTGGCAGGTCGCTGCTTTCCAGCAGCTTGCGCGCGTGGTCGATGCGCGCGCTCTGCACGTACTGCATGGGCGTCATGCTGGTCTCGCGCTGGAAGGCACGGGCGAAGTTGCGCGGGCTCATGGCCACCTGTTCGGCCAGGCGATTCACCGTCAGCGGCTCGTCGATGTGGTCCACCACGAAGGCCTGTGCGCGGGCGATCACCGAGCCGTCGCGCACCACCGACACCAGCAGCGGGCCGAACGGCGTCTGCCCGCCCTGGCGCTTGAGCACCACCAGCAGCACCTTGGCGACTTCCAGCGCGATGTCCTTGCCGTGGTCCTCGGCGACGACGGCCAGCGCCATGTCGATGCCGGCGGTGACCCCGCCGGAAGTGATCAGGTTGCGGTCGATGACGTAGATACGCTCTGCCTGCACCTGGGTGCGCGGGTACAGCTGTGCCAGGCGCTCCAGGTAATTCCAGTGGGTGGTGCAACGGTAGCCGTCGAGCAACCCGGCCGCGCCGAGCAGGAAGGCTCCGGTGCACACCGCGCCATAGCGTTTCGCCGCGCGCGCCGCTGCCGGCAGCCCGGCAGTGAGCGCCTCGTTACGGCCGTTGTAGGCGCCCGGCCCGCCGGGCACCAGCAGCAGGTCGACGCCCGCCAGCAGTGCTTCCAGCGGCAGGTCCGCGCTCATCTTCAGGCCGCTGGAGGCGCGCACGGCCTCCGGCTTCGCCGCCACCGTCAGCAACCGGTAGTGCTGCTCCGGCGGCAGGTAGCGGTTCGCCATGGAGAACACCTCCATCGGCCCCGTTACATCCAGCGCCAGCACATCGTCGTACAGCACCATGGCCACTGTTTTCATTCTTCTACTCGCACGCAAGCGGGGCTTGGCGGTCTCGCGTGCCCCGGTATGGAAAAAACCACTGTACCGATTCGCCACGACGATGAATCGCACGTTTGCATCATTCTCCGCCAGGCGGGCCGAGCACACAGGTCCAATAATTGGCGGGGCGGCGGAACCATAGTCTGCCCATCAACGCCCTCGGGCGGGCCTTGCAGAACTGCAAAGTGGCCGTGCAAGGCTGTCTGTTCCGCGCCTTTCGCCGATCGGCAAAGATGCGTCCACGGTTCGGCACCGGCTACGGCAGTCCGGGCCCATCGACCACTCGAACCTCATCCACCCACGCCATCCACAAGGACCATCGCCATGACCGCCATCGCCAAAGCCGTTCCCGGCAAGACCCTGCTCAACCCCACCGACCACACCCTGATCATGATCGACCACCAGTCGCAGATGTCCTTCGCGACCAAGTCCATCGACGCCGTGACCCTGCGCAACAACGCCGCCCTGGTGGCCAAGGCGGCCAAGGAGTTCGACGTTTCCACCATCCTCACCACCGTCGCCGAGAAGAGCTTCTCCGGCCCGATCTTCGACGAGATCAAGTCGGTCTTCCCCGAGCACAACGTCATCGACCGCACCAGCATGAACACCTGGGAAGACCCGCGCATCGCCGTGGAAGTGAACAAGTTCGGCAAGCAGAAGATCGTCCTGGCCGGCCTCTGGACCTCCGTGTGCATCGTCGGCCCGGCCCTGTCGGCCATTGACCAGGGCTTCGAGGTCTACGTCATCGCCGACGCCTGTGGCGACGTCTCCACCGAGGCCCACGAAATGGCCCTGCAACGAATGATCCAGCTGGGTGCCCGCCCGATGACCTCCCTGCAGTACCTGCTGGAGCTGCAACGCGACTGGGCCCGCGGCGAGACCTACGATGCCACCGTAAAGACCTCCATCGAGCATGGCGGCGCCTACGGCCTGGGCCTGATCTACGCCAAGACCATGTTCAACGCCAGCGAAGGCCACTGAGCCCGGGCACCGGATAGGGGCGGCATTGCCGCCCCTTTTTCATTTGCAGGATTGACGACACCATGCCGACCCCCGACCGCTCCGGCGCGCTAGCGCTGCTGTTCATGCGCGTTGCCGCCGCCCTGCTGCTGCTCCAGGTGCACGGGCTGCCCAAGCTGCTGCACTGGCAAAGCGAGCTGCAGCACATCGAAGATCCCTTCGGCATCGGCGCTGCGCCAACCCTGGTGCTGGCGGTGTTCGCCGAAGTGCTCTGCCCGATCCTGCTGATCCTCGGCGTGTTCGCCCGCCTCGCCTGCCTGCCGGTGATCGCCGTACTCCTGGTGGCACTCGTGTTCGTGCACCCGCAGTGGTCGCTGGAGGAAGGCCAGTTCGCCTGGTGGATGCTGATTCTTTTCGCCGGTCTGGCGATTGCCGGGCCGGGAAGCTATCGCCTCGTCCTGCCCCGCCCTGGCGCCCTCCACACGGAGCCCGGACCGTGAGAAACGCCCTGCTTCCCTGCGCCCTGGCGTTCGCCTGCGTTCCGGTCCACGCCGCCGACTGGTCGCTGCTGTCGCGCAATTACTTCCTCGACAACGACTACCGCAGCCCCGGCCCCAACGGCCAGAGCCTGCGCCGTGAATGGGCGCAGGGCTTCATCGGCAAGTTCAGCAGCGACGTCACGCCCGGCACCATCGGCCTGGGCGTCGATGCCCATGCCTTCCTCGGCCTGAAGCTCGATGGCGGGCGCGGCCACGCCGGCACCGGCCTGCTACCGCTGGACAGCGACGGCCGCAGCGAGAGCGATTACTCCGATGCGGGTGCCGCGCTGCGTCTGGTGCACGAAAAAACCAGCCTGGCCTGGGGCGAAATGGAAGTGGAGACGCCGGTATTCGACACCGGCGACAAGCGCCTGCAACCCGAGTACGCCACCGGCTGGTTTCTCGACGACAGGAGCCTGCCGGGCCTGCGCCTGCAAGCCGGGCGCTTCACCGCCTTCAAGAACCAGAATTCCAGCTCCAGCCACGGCGAGTTCGAAGGCTACGGCGCCAGTACCCGCTTCGGCGGCCTGAGCCTGGCCGGCGCCACCTGGAGCGCACCCGATGCGAACTGGGGAGGTGCACTCTATGCCAGCCAACTGGACGACGTCTGGCGCCAGGGCTACGCCAACCTCAATGGCCGAGTCGGTCGCTGGTCGGTGGACGCCAACCTGTACAAGACCGGCGACACCGGCAGCGCACGCGCCGGCAACATCGACACCCTGGCGTGGAGCCTGCTAGGCAAGGTCGCCCTGGGCAGCCACGCACTGAGCCTTGCCTACCAGAAAGTCAACGGCGACACACCCTTCGACTTCGTCGGCGGCGACTCCATCTACCTCGCCAACTCCATCAAGTACGCCGACTTCAACGGCCCCGGTGAGCACTCCTGGCAAGCGCGTTACCAGTGGGACGGCGCCAGCGCCGGGCTTGCCGGCCTGACTCTGTCCGCGCGCTACGTACGCGGCAGAGGCATCGACGGCACCCATGCCCCGTGCGGGGGTGCCTACAACCCCCTGGAGGGCGCCACCTGCCAGCCGACCTACGGCGACGGTGGGCGTCACTGGGAACGCGACCTGGACCTCCGCTACGTGGTCCAGTCCGGTCCGGCCAAAGACCTGGCCCTGAGCTTCGCGCAAGTCTCGCACCGCGCCAACGACGCCCAGGGCGGAGCGGATATCGACCGCCTCTACGTGATCATCGAGTATCCGCTCAAGGGCGCGTTCTGACTCAGCCATGGGCGGTTTCAGCCACTGCGGACGATGCCTTGAACAGCAGCGCCAATTCCATCAGCAGCGCCAGGACGATGGCTCCGGCGGCCATCGCGAACAGTAACGCGTAGTGCCCGTGGCTCGCAGTGAAGAGCGCCGAGTAGGCGTAGCCGGCAATGGCCTGGAAGCTGGCGAAGGAGACGGTCGCACGGCTCCAGGTGGCATTCTGCGCAGCGTGGCCAGGCACCAGTTGATGCACCCGCGCCAGGGCCAGCGGCACAATGCCCGGCGGGAACGAACCGATCACCAGACTGGCGACGCCCAGCAGGCGCAGGTCGCCGGTTTCCAGCAACAGGCCGAGGGCGATGAATTGCGCCACCAGCACCAGGCGGATCGCTGCCCGCGCCCCGAGATGATCGGCAAGGAAGCCGTAGACCACCGGCCCGACGATGGCACCGACACCATACAGTGTCCAGATCAGTGCGCCGCTGTGAGTGCCGGCGCCCAGCCCGCGGGCGACGTAGTCCACCAGGAACATCATCGGCGCCACCAGCGCAGACGCCATCAATGCGTACTGGGCGAACAGCACGTAGACGCCTGCCGAGGCTCGCGGCGCCGCGACATTGTGCGCCTGGGCGTGGGCGTGCTCCCGTGGCCAACCGAACCAACTGCTCAGGCTGAGCGCCAGGGCCAGCGCGCCGAGGCCCAGCCAGGCCTGCACCAGCCCCAGCGCCAGCAACAAAGGCACCAGCGTGCCGGAAGCGGCGATGCCCAGGCCGATGCCGAGGAAGATCGCTCCGCTGGCCAATCCACGACGACTGGCGACCACCTGCGGCAGGATGGTGCTGGCGGCCAGTACCATGATCACCCCGCCGGAAATCCCCGAGACCAGTCGCCAACAGAAGAACCACGCCTGGTTCAGCGGCCAGGCGCAGGCGAAGAACGACAGCGTGACCAGCAGCATCATGCCGCGCAGCACCGCGGCGCTCGACCAGCGCGCCGCCAGCGGGCGCCCGGCCAGGGCGCCAACCAGGTAGCCGGCGAGATTGGCGGCCCCCAGGTAGACCACGGCCGAGGCCGAGAACCAGTGCGCCTCGATCAGCGCCGGAATCAGTGGCGTGTAGGCGAAACGCGCCAGGCCGATGCCGACCAGACTGGCGCACAGGCCGGCCCAGATCGGCAACCAGAGGGAGCCTCGGCTGGCGAGGCGGGAAGCATCGGTATTCATGACAACCCCTATCGCGCCGTCGGGGCGGCGCCGTTGCTTGACAATGGGGAGATCATAAAGTCGCGAGAAGATGAAATAATGCAGCGAGTTTTCTTTCCAGGTTTGCATTTCTGCATCAAAGGAAAATCACCATGATGAACTGGGACGACGCCCGGGTGTTCCTCGCCCTGTGCCGCGAACAGACCCTGCGCGGCGCCGCCCGTGTGCTCGCGGTGGACCAGGCGACGGTGGGCCGGCGCCTGGCCTCGCTGGAACGCTCGCTGGAGGCAACGCTCTTCCTGCGTACCTCGGCCGGCTACAGTCTGACCGCCGCGGGCGAGATCGCCATGGCCGCGGCGCAGGCCATGGAGTCCTCCGCCGCCGACCTGCAACGGCAGATCCTCGGCATGGACGAGCGCATGAGTGGCGTGGTGCGGGTCACCACCACCGACTCCTTCGCCACGGACTACATCATCCCCGCCGTGGCCGCCCTGCACCGCGAGGAGCCGGGGATCGAGGTGCAGCTGCAGACTTCCACGCAGATGCTCAACCTGAGCAAGCGCGAGGCCGACATTGCCGTGCGCACCCACCAGCCGGAGAACCCCGACCTGATCGTACGGCGCCTGGCGCGCTGGGGCAGCGGGCTGTTCGCCTCCGCGCAGTACGTCGAGGAGCGCGGCGTACCCGAGCCGGGAACCGCCTTTGCCGGGCACGACCTGGTGGTCTACCAGCCATATCTGGATGCCGGCAAGGACCTGCTCCTCGCCTCCGAGCCGATCATCCGCGGGCGCATCGCCATGACCTGCACCTCCGGCTTCATGGTCCGCCGCGCGCTGGCCTGCGGCCTCGGCGTGGGCGAACTGCCGCTGCCAATGGGTGAGGCGGGCGGCCTGGTCCGCCTGTGGCCGGAGCGCCCGCCCTTGCCCTATGACGTGTGGTTGGTCACCCACAAGGACGTGCGCCATACGGCGCGGGTGCGGGCAGTGATCGATGCCATCGCACAGGCTTTCGCCCTGCCCGTCACTGGATGAACGGCACCTCCTGCGCACGCTGGTACGGGCCGTAAACCGCCGGTGCCCAGTTGTACGCCTTGCCGTCGCGGGTGATATGGCCGATGCCAGGGAACGGCAGGTGCGCGGCGGCCACCCAGGCGCCGTTTTTCGCCAGCGCGCCGAACTCCGCCTCGCGAGCCTTCACCGCCTGCTTCGGGTCGGTGTCGAAACGGATCGCCACCTCCGGGTGGGCGAACTGCACGGCGACGTTGTGGATCAGGTCGCCGATGAAGACGATAGCCTCTCCACCGGACTCGAAGCGGTAGCTGGTGCTGCCCGGCGTATGGCCACTGGTGGCCTCGGTCTGCAGCTCGGGCAAAGGCGAGGCCGGTGGCACGAACGTCCGCAGGCGATTGGTGGCTCGGTATGGCGCGAGCGACTGTTGCGCCACCTGGAAGAACTCGCGGGCCTTTTCCGGCGCCTGGTCTCGGCGCTTCTCGTCCAGCCAGTAATCCGCCTCGGCCTGGGTCGCGTAGACGGTGGCGTTGGCGAACAGCGCCCGGCCCTGCCCGTCCACCAGGCCGCAGACATGGTCCAGGTGCATATGGGTGAGCAGGATGCTGTCCACCTGTTCAGGCGCGTAGCCAGCGGCCTTCATGTTCTCCGGCAGGTGCCCGGCGGTGCCGCCGATGCACTGGCCGGCACCGCTGTCCACCAGCACCAGGTGCTTGCCGGTATTGACCAGGAAGGCATTGAAATTGGTCTGCACACGCTCGTCACCCATGGCGCTGCGCGCCAGCAGAGCACCGATGCGCTCGCGACTCAGGCCCAGCAACAGGCCCGGCGACAGATCGTTGTACCCGTCGTACAGCGCGGTGACTTCGTAATCGCCCACGGCCAGGCGGAAATAGCCCGGCGCCTGGGTCTTCGGCGCGGCCGGCGGCTCGGACCAGGCAACGGTGGAGACCAGCAGTGTGCTGGCCAAAAGCGTCAAGCAAGGGTTGCTGCGGGATGCCGGCATGGCGGGCGCCTCCTTGGAAGATGATGGCGCCATGCTGCTCCGTTTTGCCCGCCCGATTCTTGGACGCCTGTGTCGGAAGCGCACCGACAGCGGATAGCGGATAGCGGATAGCGGGATTCAGGGTACCGCCGCGCTCATGTATTCCACCATCCGCTCGCGCAACCAGCGCTCGGCCGGGTCGTTGTCGTGGGCGGCGCTCCAGACCATCGACAGCTCCGCCGGCTTGATCTCCAGGGGTGGCTCCTCGGCGCGCAGGCAACTGTCCTCCACCAGGGCGCAGGCGGCGTAGTCCGGCACGGTGGCGATCATCTCGGTGTTGCGCAGCAGCGCGCGCAGGCTGCCGAACTGCGGCACGGCAAGCACCACCCGACGGCGGCGCTCGATACGCTCCAGGTCCAGGTCGATGGCGCCGTTGAGGTCGCCGGAGAAGGACACCATCACGTGCGGCCGCGAGCAGTATTCGTCCAGGGTCAGCGGGCCGGGGCGGTCGTCGCCGCGCAGCACCTTCACGCCGATATCGCGCAGCTTGCGGCGCTTGGCGTTGGCCGGCAGGTCGGTGGTGTAGCTGACGCCAACGGTGATCTCGCCGGACGAGAGCAGTGCCGGCATCAGCAGGAAATTGGCCCGGCGTACCACCACCGTGATGTTCGGCGCCTCCTGCTGCAAGCGCGCCAGCAGCGCGGGGAACAGGCCGAATTCCGCGTCATCGGACAGGCCCAGGCGGAAGATATTGCAGCTGCTCTGGGGCTCGAAGGACTTGGCGCGGCTGACCGCGGCGGAGATCACATCCATCGCCGGCCGCAGCTCCTCGAAGATGTGCAGCGCCCGGCTGGTGGGCTCCATGGCGCGGCCGGCGCGCACCAGCAGCGGGTCGTCGAACAGGTCGCGCAGGCGCGCCAGCGCAGCACTGACAGTGGACTGGGTGATGAACAGTTTCTCGCCGACGCGGGTCAAATTCCGCTCCAGCATCAGGGATTCGAAGATCACCAGCAGGTTCATGTCCAGGCGGCGCAGGTCGTTTCGGTTCATGGCTGGTCGCTCGGGGCTGTGGAATTGGGCATCTTGGCACAAGACGAGGGTCGCGCCAGTCGACCATGCCCCACGAGGTTTTTCTTGGACGGATGTGCTTGAAAGCGCTGCCTCCGGCGAATTCGATTGAGCATCGGATCACCTTGATTTACCTTGAATTTTCCTTTTTTATCAGGCGGCTTTTGCCGCCACTGGAAGACGGCGAGAAGAGAGACATCATGCCCGCACCTGCCCACCAGGTAGCGACCATGCTCGCCCCTGCGACACACCGCCTGGTCCTGCAGCTCATGGAGCAACTGCAGTCCCCCGGTGAAGGCGTGCACGAAGCCAGCCAGCGCCTCTGCCGGCATCTGCTGGAGCACTACCGCATGCCGGATCCGTGCAACGACGCGCGCAGCGATGGCGAACGCCTCGCCCTCGCCCCCTGGCAGGAGCGCAAGGCCAAGGAAATCCTCGCCGGCTGCCTGCTCAGCCGTCTGTACATCGCCGATGTCGCCGAGCAATGCGGCCTGTCGCGCAGCCATTTCTCCCGTGCGTTCAAGCAGGCCACCGGTTTCGCGCCGCGGGAATGGGCGCTGCGCCTGCGCATCGACCGCGCCCGCGAGCTGCTGGCCAGCGGCGACGCGCCGATTTCCCAGGTCGGGCAGGAATGCGGCTTCGCCGATCAGTCGCACTTCTGCCGCAGCTTCCGCAAGCTCGTGGGCTGCACGCCGAACCGCTGGCGGCAAGCCAGCCGGGTGGGCGGAACGCGGGAACTGGAGCCATCGACCTTGCAGGAACGGACTCCGTTCGCGAGGGTTTCGCCCACCTCACCACGGCCCGGAGCGATGCTGACCCGAACACGCACTGAGCCCATTGCTACGCCAATCCCTACCTCTGATGACAAATACCACGCTATTCAGTAACGGTTCAGCGAGGATCCGCCGAACCTTGAGATATGACAGGCCCGGTGCAATCCCCACCGTCTAGTCTGGGTGCAGTCCCACTTTCCCAACAGGCAGGAGCCGGGAGTCAGAGCATGACTGCACCGCAAACCACCGACCACAAACCGCAAGCCACCGACTGGTACCGCAAGAGCGTTGAGCAGACCATGGCCGACCTGCAAACCAGCGCGGAAGGCCTTTCCCCTGACGATGCCGGCGCACGCCTGCTGCGCGTCGGTCCCAACGCGCTGCCGGCCAAGGACGTCGATCCGCTCTGGCTGCGCTTCGCCCGGCACTTCAACGACGTGCTGATCTACATCCTCCTGGCCGCCGCCGTGGCTACCGCGCTGATGGGCCACTGGACGGACACCATCGTCATCCTGCTGGTGGCGGTGATCAACGCCGGTATCGGCTTCTTCCAGGAGAACAAGGCGGAGAAATCCCTCGCCGCGCTGCGCGGCATGCTCAGCAGCACCGCCCACGTGGTGCGCAATGGCAAGAAGATCGAGATGGACGCCGCCCAGCTGGTACCCGGCGACATCGTCATCCTGCGTCCCGGCGACAAGATTCCCGCCGACGTGCGCCTGTTCGACGTGCACCACCTGCAGGTCGAGGAATCCATGCTCACCGGCGAATCCCTCACCGTCGGCAAGCAGGCCGACGCGCTGGACAAGGAGGCGCTGCTGGCCGACCGCCTGAACCTCGGGTTCTCCGGCACCAACGTCAGCGCCGGCAATGCGCGCGGCGTGGTAATCGAGACCGGAGCGAACACCGAGCTGGGCCGCATCAACAAACTGATCGCCAACGTCGATGAAAGCGAAACGCCGCTGCTGCGGCAGATCGCCGAGCTGGGCAAGCGCATCTTCCAGCTGATCGTCGGCATGATGGTGGTGCTCTTCATCATCGGCTTCTTCTGGCATGACTATCCGTTCGGCGAGCTGCTGCTGTCGCTGATCAGCCTGGCCGTGGCCTCGGTGCCGGAGGGCCTGCCGGCCATCGTCTCGATCATCCTGTCCCTGGGCGTACAGCGCATGGCGCAGAACAAGGCGATCATCCGCAAGCTGCCGACCGTGGAAACGCTGGGCGCCATGAGCGTGATCTGCTCGGACAAGACCGGCACCCTGACCATGAACGAGATGACCGTGAAGAGCGTGCTGCTCGCCACGGGTCTCTACAGCGTCGAGGGCCAGAGCTACGAGCCCAAGGGCCGTATCACCTTCGGCGGCACCAGTGACGAGCTGGACTGGTCGCAACACGGCTCGCTGGAAGCCTTGATCCGCGCGGTGGACATCTGCAACGACAGCAGCCTGCAGCTCAATGAAGAAGGCCGCTGGGGCGTGGTCGGCGGCCCCACCGAGGGCGCACTGAAGGTCCTGGCGCGCAAGGCGACCCTGCCGGAGATCGAGTTCCAGAAATTCGGCAAGATCCCCTTCGACTCCGCCTACAAGTACATGGCGCGCCGCTGTGACGTCGCCGGGCAGAGCCTGATCTACCTCAAGGGCGCGCCGGACGTGCTGCTGCGCATGTGCAACCAGCAACTGGGCGCCAACGGCGCCGAGCCGCTGGACCGCGAGTACTGGGAGCGCGAGATGGGCTTCATCGCAGGGCAAGGCCTGCGCATGCTGGCCGCTGCCTACAAGCCGGTGCAGCCCGATGACGGCGTGATCGATCATGAGGACGTGCAGGACGGCATGATCTTCCTCGGCGTCGCCGGCCTGCTCGACCCGCCGCGCCCGGAGGCCATCGAAGCCATCGCCCTGTGCAAGCGCGCCGGCATCCAGGTGAAGATGATCACCGGCGACCACCCGGACACCGCCGTCGCCATCGCCGGCATGCTCGGCATGGGCAACGACCTGCGTGCCATGACCGGCCAGGAACTGGAGCAGGCCGATGATACGCAGCTGAAATCCCTCGCCCTGCAGTATTCGGTGTTCGCCCGCACCAGCCCCGAACACAAGCTGCGCCTGGTGCGCGCGCTGCAGGCCAACGAGGAAGTGGTCGGCATGACCGGCGACGGGGTCAACGACGCCCCGGCGCTGAAGCAAGCCGACGTCGGTATCGCCATGGGCATCAAGGGCACCGAGGTGACCAAGGAAGCCGCCGACATGGTGCTCACCGACGACAACTTCTCTACCATCGCCGGCGCCGTGCGCGAGGGCCGCCGGGTCTACGACAACCTGAAGAAGACCGTGCTGTTCATCCTGCCGACCAACATGGCCCAGGGCCTGCTGATCGTCATGGCGATCCTCGCCGGCGCGGTGATCCCGCTGGCGCCGCTGCAGATCCTCTGGATGAACATGGCGACCTCCACCACCCTGTCCTTCGCCCTGGCCTTCGAGCCCGGCGAGCCGGGGATGATGCGCCGGCCGCCGCGCAACGCGAAGGAGTCGATCCTCAACGGCTTCGCCGTCTGGCGCGTGCTCTACGTCGGCGGCCTGCTCACCGCCGCGGCCTTCCTGCTGGAAGCCTGGCTGGTCAGCAACGGCCACGATACCGACTACATCCGCACCATGATCCTGCACACCCTGGTCACCGCGCAGTGGGCGTACCTGTTCAACTGCCGCCTGCAGGAGGAGTTCTCGCTGAACTGGGCGCTGCTGCGCAACGGCGCTCTGCTCACGGTGACCCTGGCGCTGATCCTGCTGCAGTGCTTCGTGATCTACGTGCCCTTCATGCAGACCGCCTTCCATACGGTCGCCCTGCCCTTCAGCGGCTGGCTGATCTCGTTGGGCATCGGCATCGTGGTGTTCTTCGCGGTGGAACTGGAGAAACTGGTGATCCGCCGCTGGAAAGCTTCGCGCGGCTAATTTCCAGGCGCAGAAAAGAAAACCGGAGCATCAGCTCCGGTTTTCTTTTGCGGGGGTCAGAGCGCCATGTCGCTGGCCGCTTTTTCCGCAGCCGGGGCGGCGTCGGTCGGCTGCACGGCCGGTGCCTGGTCGATCGCCGGCGGCGGGTCCAGTTGCAGGACCTTGGCGGTGTAGCTCCATTCGGCGTAGGTCTTCTCCGCGCTGTCGTTGAGCTTGGTGCCGTAACTCGGGACGATCTGGTGGACCTTGGCCTGCCACTCGGGCGTGGCGAGCTTGTCCTTGAACACCTTCTCCAGCACGTTGAGCATGATCGGCGCCGCAGTGGATGCACCCGGCGAAGCGCCCAGCAGGCCGGCGATGCTGCCGTCGGCGGAAGCGACGATCTCGGTGCCGAGCTTCAGCACACCGCCCTTGTCCGCGTCACGCTTGATGATCTGCACGCGCTGGCCGGCCTGCCACAGGCGCCAGTCCTCGGCCTTGGCTTCCGGGAAGTATTCGCGCAGCGCGGCGAGGCGGTCGTCATCGGAGAGCATCAGCTGGCCGGCGAGGTATTCCACCAGCGGGTACTCGTCGATGCCCACGCGGGTCATCGGCCAGACGTTATGCACGTTGGTGCTGCCCAGCAGGTCGAGGTACGAGCCTTCCTTGAGGAACTTGGTGGAGAAGGTGGCGAACGGCCCGAACAGGATCACGCGCTTGCCGTCGAGCACGCGGGTGTCCAGGTGCGGCACGGACATCGGCGGTGCGCCAACCGACGCCTTACCGTAAGCCTTGGCCAGGTGCTGCTGGGCGATGGTCGGGTTCTCGGTGACCAGGAACGAACCACCCACCGGGAAGCCGGCGTAGTCCTTGGCTTCCTCGATACCGGACTTCTGCAACAGACGCAGCGCGCCGCCGCCAGCACCGATGAAGACGAACTTGGCGTCGGTCTCGGTAACGCTGCCGTCCTTGAGGTTCTTGTACTCGACGCGCCAGGTGCCATCGTCGTTACGGGTGATGTTCTCGACTTCGCTGGAGAGTTTCAGGCTGAAGTTCGGCCTGGTCTGCAGGTAGCCGGCGAACTGGCGGGTGATCTCGCCGAAGTTCACATCGGTGCCGATGGGTGTCCAGGTGGCGGCAATCTTCTGCGAAGGATCGCGGCCCTGCATCATCAGCGGCACCCACTTGGCGATCTGCGCCGGGTCCTCGGAGTACTGCATGCCGCGGAACAGCGGGCTGGCCTGCAGCGCTTCATAGCGCTTCTTGAGGAAGGCGATGTTGTCGTCGCCCCAGACGAAGCTCATGTGCGGGGTGGAGTTGATGAATGAGCGCGGGTTCTTCAGCACGCCGTTCTGCACCTGCCAGGCCCAGAACTGACGGGAGATCTGGAACGACTCGTTGATCTCCACGGCCTTGGCGATGGTGACGTTGCCGTCCTTGTCTTCCGGCGTGTAGTTCAGCTCGGCCAGGGCCGAATGGCCGGTGCCGGCGTTGTTCCAGCCGTTGGAGCTTTCCTGGGCGACGCCGTCGAGGCGTTCGACCATTTCCATCGACCAACCCGGTTCCAGCTCATTGAGCCAGACGCCCAGGGTGGTGCTCATGATGCCGCCGCCGATCAGCAGCACGTCGACTTTCTTGGTATCCGCAAAGGCGGGCGCGCAATTCACTGCCAGAGCGAGGCCCAGCAGCGCCCCGCTAACTTTCTTGATCATCGAAAGGTTTCTCGTCGTTAGGGCTTGGCCTTCCCCACCGGCGTCATTCAGCGTGAAGGCCGGACCCGGCGCACAGCGTGCGAGCGATGGGCAAGGCGACAGATGACGAGGATGAGTCGGGACTCAGTTCCCTCCTCCGTCGGCTCTGAGGCCTGCTTGATGGAATGAGGGACGTCCTGCGCAGAGAGACACGCAAAGCCTTCGGCTTTGGCTTTTGTTGTGGGAGGGATGCATGGTCTGCTGAAACGTTTGTGCATTCTATAGAAAGCCGCAGCCATTCACCAAGCGTCTTGGTCAACTATCGACCAGCCGGTTTGTATGTAGGTGTGTGCTTAAGTTGCACGCGGCGCGCGCGCCCTGGACTGTAGGAGCGAGCTTGCTCGCGAACCACCCTCAGCCTCCGTTTCGCCGGGTAACCCTTGGCAAGCGCGCTCGCTCCTACAAAACTCAATGCTCTTGCTGCACCACAACGTTACCGAAGCGCACCGCGAGCGCGCACCAACAGCCCCATCCGTTACCGTTTCGCCCCTTCTCCCTCCATGGCTCCTACGCCACTTTCCGGTGCCCACCGCTCTACCCCGCCGACTTCCAATCACTTCGCCATCATTGGCACGGCATCTGCTTATTTGCATGCATGGATAATTGGATCCAAAAATCCACGAGGAAACATCCCCATGCGCCTGGTGCCCACTGCCCGCCCACCGATGAGTGCCGAAGACGAGGCCTACGACTACCTCCTCCAGGCCATCTGCACCGGCCATTACAAGACTGGCGACCGCCTGGTGGCCGAGGACATCGCCGGTGAGATCGGCATGAGCCGCATGCCCGTGCGCGGTGCCTTCAAGCGCCTGGACGCCGAAGGCCTGGTCACCCTGCGGCCCAATCGCGGCGCCATCGTCAGCGGCCTGAACATCGAGGAGATGCGTGAAGTCTTCGAAATGCGCAGCGCCCTGGAAGGCTTGGCCGTCCGCATTGCCGTGCCGCACCTGAGCGACCGCGACATCTCTCGCCTGGAGCGCATGCTCGACGAGATGGACGACTACCGCGACGAAAGCGCGCAGTGGGTCAGCCGCCACCGCGCCTTCCATGAATACCTCTGCAGCCTCGCCGGGCGCCCTCGCCTGCTGCGCCAGATCACCGCGCTGTATTCGGTGATCGAGCCGCACATGCGCCTGTGGCTGCAGCACGTCGACAAGCCCATGAGCGCCCGCGAGGAGCACGCCGTGATCCTCGACGCCCTGCGCTCGGGCGATGCCCGCGAAGCCGAGCGGGTGATCTGCGAGCACATCGAGGGAACCATCCCCTCCCTGGCCCATTTCCTTGAAGCACAAGCCTCCTGAGGCGCAATCCTCCTGAGCAAGCGCAAGTCCTTTGAAGCAACGGGCGCCTAGACCCGTACTTCTGTGTCCCTGAACTGCCCCTGGCAACCCCACCCCGGAGAGCAACATGTTCGAACGCAGGATCCCGCAGTGCCTTCTCGCCCTTTGCCTGGCCGCCCCGCTGGCGCACGCCGAAGTGAAGATTCCCGACCGCTTGCAGAACGCCAGCAAGGTCACTTTCTGCGGCGGCATGGACTCCCCGCCCATGGGCTTCTATGACGCCAACCAGAAACTCACCGGCGTCACCATCGACCTCGGCGAAGCCATCGCCAAGCGCCTGGGCGACAAGAAGATCGACTGGCGCATCACGCCCTTCTCCGGGCTGATCCCGGCGCTGCTCGCCGGCCAGTGCGACATGCTGGTGGACCAGCTGTTCGACAAGCCCGAGCGGCGCGAAGTGATCGACATGGTCAACTACATGTATTCCAGCCAGGCCGTGGTCGTCGGCAAGGGCAACCCCGAAGGCATCCGCAGCCTGGACGACCTCTCCGGCAAGAAGGTCGCCGTGCTCAATGGCTCGACCATCCGCACCCTGCTCGACGCCCACAACGAGAAACTGGCCAAGGCCGGCAAGCCGCCGATGAAGGTGGTGGTCTACAACACCGACACCGACGCCTTCCAGTCCCTGCGTATCCGCCAGACCGACGCCTACGGCACCACCGTGGAAACCGCCGGCTACTACCAGAGCATGGCCCCGGACCTGTTCGAGATCGGCGTGCCGGCCTTCGCACGCATCCTCACCGGCCTGGGCATCCGCAAGGAAGACAAGCAGCTCAGCGAAGCCGTCACCCAGATCATCAAGGACATGCAGGCCGACGGCAGCTACGCCGCGCTCCTGGCCAAGTGGCACATCGAAGGCGACAAACTGGACTGAGGTAACGAGATATGAACTTCAGCTGGGACGTGTTCTGGCAGTACCTGCTGCGGCCGAGCGACATCTACCTCTACGGCCTCTGGCTGACCTGCGTGATTGCCGTCAGCGCCATGCTCCTGGGCTGCGTGCTCGGGCTGCTGGCGGCGCTGATGCGCCTGTCGACCAACCCGCTACTGCAATACCCGGTGCGCTTCTACGTGTGGCTGATGCGCGGTACGCCGCTGCTGGTGCAGATCGTCTTCCTCTACACCGCACTGGCCGCCGGCGGCCTCTTCCGCTTCGAGGACCTGGACCTGGGGCTGTTCATCCTGCCCGGCAACATCCAGGCGGCGATCATCGCCCTGGGCCTCAACGAAGGCGCGTACATGGCCGAGATCATCCGCGCCGGCATCGGCGCGGTGGACAAGGGCCAGTACGAAGCCGGCAAATCCCTCGGCATGACCTTCCCCAGGCTGATGCGTCGCATCGTGCTGCCCCAGGCCTTCCGGGTGATCGTTCCGCCGCTGGGCAACGAGTTCAACGTGATGCTGAAGAACACCACGCTGGTCAGCGTGATCGGTGTGCAGGAACTGCTGCTGAGCACCCAGATGGTCACCTCCGCGACCTTCCGCGTGTTCGAGCTGTACCTGGTCGTGGCGATCTACTTCCTCGCCCTGACCACCCTGTGGGGCTTCTTCCAGCGCTGGCTGGAAGTGCGCTTCGGCAAATCCGACGGCCAGGCCGCCGCACCGAACCGCATGTTCGGCCGCCAGGCCATGAAACTGCTGAGGGGGCGTTGAGATGATCCCGGATATGAAAGACGTGGTGATCCAGGCCCGCGACGTGCACAAGGCCTTCGGCGAGCTGGAAATCCTCAAGGGTGTTTCCCTGGAAGTGCACCGCGGCGAAGTGGTGGTGCTGATCGGCGCCTCCGGCTCGGGCAAGACCACCTTCATCCGCTGCATGAACCACCTGGAAGACATCCAGGGCGGCAGCATCCGCGTCAACGGCGAGCTGATGGGCTACCGCGAGCGTCCCGATGGCAAGCTGGTGCGTGACTCGGAAAGCAACATCGCCCGCCGTCGCCGCGACATCGGCATGGTGTTCCAGCGCTTCAACCTGTTCCCGCACATGACCGTGCTGGAAAACATCATCGAAGCGCCGACCCAGGTGCTCGGCGTTTCCAGGGGCGAAGCGCTGGAGCAGGCGCGCCGGCTGCTCGCCCGCGTGCGCCTGTCGGACAAGGCCGAGCACTACCCCGGCCAGCTTTCCGGCGGCCAGCAGCAGCGCGTGGCCATCGCCCGCGCCCTGGCGATGAAGCCCCAGGCGATGCTCTTCGACGAGCCCACCAGCGCCCTCGACCCGGAAACCGTCGGCGAGGTGCTGCAAGTGATGAAGGAGCTGGCCGACGAAGGCATGACCATGGTGGTGGTCACCCACGAAATGGGCTTCGCCCGCGAAGTGGCCGACCGCGTGGTGGTCCTGCACCAGGGCGAACTCATCGAAGAAGGCCCGCCCGCGCAGGTCTTCGGCAATCCGCACCACCCGCGTACGCGGGAATTCCTCAGCCGTGTTCTCTGACTAATGAAGAAAGGAAAGCTCATGCGTAATGGAGTTCTGCTGTTCACCCTTCTCGCCTGCGCCACCGCCGCGCAAGCCGACGACAAGCTGGTGCGCTTCTACAACTGGTCCGACTACATGGGCCCGGACACCCTGAAGAACTTCGAGAAGGACACCGGCATCAAGGTCCAGTACGACGTCTTCGACACCAACGAGATGCTCGAAGCCAAGCTGCTCTCCGGGCACTCGGGCTACGACCTGGTGGTGCCGTCCAGCCAGTTCCTCACCAAGCAGATCAACGCCGGCGTGTACCAGAAGCTCGATCGCGCCCAGTTGCCCAACTGGAAGCACCTCGACCCGCGCCTGATGAAGCGCCTGGAAGCCGCCGACCCGGGCAACCAGTACGCCGTGCCCTACATGTGGGGCACCGTGGGCATCGGCTACAACTATGACAAGGTCAAGGCCGCCCTCGGCGACAACGCGCCGCTGGATTCCTGGGACCTGATCTTCAAGCCGGAAAACCTCGCCAAGCTGCACGGCTGTGGCGTGGCCTTCCTCGACGCACCGGTGAAGATCATCCCGCAGGCGCTGCACTACCTGGGCCTGGACCCGAACAGCACGAATCCCGAGGACTACACCAAGGCCTCCGCGCTGCTGCAGAAGCTGCGCCCGTCGATCACCTACTTCAACTCCTCGAAGTACACCACCGACCTCGCCAACGGCGACATCTGCGTGGCCGTCGGCTACTCGGGCGACGTCATGCAGGCGCAGACCCGCGCCCAGGAAGCCGGCAAGAAGATCGACGTGCGCTACGTGATTCCCAAGGAAGGCGCCAACCTGTGGTTCGACATGCTCGCCATCCCGCGCGACTCGAAGAACCCCAAGGGCGCCCACGAGCTGGTGAACTACCTGCTGCGCCCGGAAGTGATCGCCCCGGTGAGCGATTACGTCGGCTACGCCAACCCCAACCCGGACGCCACACCGCTGCTCGATCCGAAAGTGCGTGACAACCCCGGCATCTACCCCAGCGACGCGGTGATCGAGAAGCTCTACGTCTCCGCCGACCTGCCGCCGAAAATCCAGCGCGTGATCACCCGCGAATGGACCCGTATCAAGACTGACCGCTGAACCGAAGAGAGTTTTCCATGCTGAGCTTCTCTGCCCACGAGTACCCCTACGCTTCCCAGCGCCAGAGCGTGTTCGCCCGTAACGGCATGGTCGCCGCCTCGCAGCCCCTGGCTGCCGAGGCCGGCATCGCCATGCTGCGTGCCGGCGGCAACGCCATCGACGCCGCCATCGCTACCGCCGCCGCGCTGACCGTGGTCGAACCCACCGGCTGCGCCATCGGCGGCGACGCCTTTGCCCTGGTCTGGGTCAAGGACCAGTTGCACGGCCTGGACGCCAGCGGCCACGCACCGGCGTCCATTTCCATCGACAAGGTGAAAGCCGCCGGCCACGACAAGATGCCCGTTCACGGCTGGCTGCCAGTCACCGTGCCGGGCATTCCCTCGGCCTGGGCCGAGCTGTCCGCACGCTTCGGCAAGCTGCCCTTCGCCGACCTTCTGCAACCGGCCATCGCCCTCGCCCGCGACGGTTTCCCGGTGTCCCCGGTGGTCGCCCACCAATGGGAAATCGCCCGCCGCGAATACCAGGAAAGCCGCGCCGCCGTGCCGGCCCTGGAAGCCTGGTTCGACACCTTTACCGTCAACGGCGAAGCGCCGCGCGCCGGCCAGCTGTTCCGCAACCCGGCCCAGGCGAAAACCCTCGCCGAGCTGGCCGAGACGAAGTGCGAAAGCTTCTACCGTGGCGCCCTCGCCCAGCGCCTGGCCGCGCACTCTGCCGCCACCGGTGGCGAGCTGAGCGCCGCTGACCTGGCCGGCTACAAGCCCAAGTGGGTAGAGCCGATCAAGACCAACTACCGCGGCTATGACGTCTGGGAAATCCCGCCGGCCGGCCAGGGCCTGATCGCCCTGATGACCCTGAACATCCTCCAGGGCTACGACTTCGACCAGCGCGACAGCCAGCTCACCTGGCACCGTCAGCTCGAAGCGATGAAGAAGGCCTACGCCGACGGCCTGCACTACATCACCGACGCCGAGCACATGCGGGTCAGCACCGCCGCGCTGCTCTCCGATGACTATGCCGCACGCCGTCGCGCCGAGATCGGCGAGCGTGCCGCCGAACCCAGGCATGGCGACCCACTCTCCAGCGGCACCGTGTACATCGCCACCGCCGACGGCGAAGGCAACATGGTCTCCTTCATCCAGAGCGCCTACCACGGCTTCGGCTCCGGCGTGGTACTGCCCGACAGTGGTATCGGCCTGCAGAACCGCGGCTCGGAATTCAGCCTCGACCCAACGCACTCCAACGCCCTGGCACCGGGCAAGAAGACCTTCCACACCATCATCCCCGGCTTCCTCAGCAAGGATGGCGTGGCCGTCGGCCCGTTCGGCGTGATGGGCGGCTACATGCAGCCCCAGGGCCACGTGCAGATGGTGATGAACCTGGTGGACTTCGGCCTCAACCCGCAGGCTGCGCTGGACGCCCCGCGCTGGCAATGGCTGGGTGGCATGAAGGTCGGCATCGAGCAGCACGCCAACCGCGATCTCGCCTTCGGCCTGGCGCGACGCGGCCACGAGGTGGAGATTGCCTGCGACCTCACCGACTACGGCCGCGGCCAGATCATCGTCCGCGACCCGCAGACCGGCGTGCTCTGCGGCGGCACTGAACCGCGCGCGGATTCGCATATCGCGGTGTGCTGAGGAGAAAGCCATGCATGCTCGTGACCTCAACCTTTCGCCACTGATACTGGGCGGCAACGTGTTCGGCTGGACGGTGGACGAAGCCATTTCTCGACGCCTACTGGACGCGGCGTTCGACGCGGGGCTGAGCAGTATCGACACCGCGGATATGTACTCAGTCTGGGTGCCGGGTCACGAGGGTGGCGAGTCGGAGGCCATCATCGGCCGCTGGCTCGCCAGCCAACCAGGCCGGCGCACCGAGGTGACGCTATGCACCAAGATCGGCGCCGAACTTTCGATACAGCGGCGCGGCCTGTCGCGCCGATGGATTCTGCAGGGAGTCGAGGACTCCCTTCGGCGCCTGGGCACCGACTACATCGACCTGTACTTCAGTCATTACCCGGATGACAGCACGCCCCACGAGGAAACCCTGCGTACCTACGAAGAGTTGATCGCCTCGGGAAAAGTGCGCGCCATCGGTGCGTCCAATTTCAGCCGAAACCAACTGGAGGCGGCCGCGGAAACTGCGCGCAGTAACGACCTCCCCGCGTACTCCGCACTGCAAGTCCAGTACAACCTCTACGACCGCACGGGCCACGAAACGGAAACCGCCACCTTCGCCGCCGAGCACGGAGACGTCGTGGTGACCTACTTCAGCCTCGCCTCGGGCTTTCTCACCGGCAAGTACCGCGCCCCCAGCGACCTCACTGGAAGTGCTCGTGGCGAAGACCTGGAGGGCTACTTCGATGTTCGAGGATTGAAGATTCTCGCGACGCTTGACCAGGTCTCCGAGGAAACCCATTCGTCGCCGGCCGAGGTCGCCCTCGCCTGGCTGCGCCAACAGCCGGGCATCACCGCCCCCATCGCCAGCGCCACCAGCGAACACCAGCTAGCCAGTCTGGTGCGAGCGACCCGACTGAGCCTTTCAGACTCCCACCTGGCAATGCTCGACCTCGCCAGCCGAATATCCTGAGCAACTGCCACAAGCGCGCCTCCTTCCGGGGGCTTGTGAGCAGGCCTTGGCAACCTCTATCATGAGAAGTATTCTCAAATGATAAAAGTTCTGCCATGTCCCCGGTCGACGCTCCGCTCCACGCTGCTGTCAGTGACCTCTACCAGCACCATCACGGCTGGCTGCAGGGCTGGCTGCGTCGCCGCCTGGGCTGCCACGAACAGGCGGCGGACCTGGCCCAGGACACGTTTACCCGCCTGCTTGGTTCACGCCGTGTGCTGGAGGCTCGCGAGCCGCGAGCCTATCTCACCACGGTGGCCAAGGGGCTGATGATCAACTGGTTCCAGCGCCAGTCGCTGGAGCGCGCCTACCTCGAAGCCCTCGCCAGCATCCCCGAAGAACTCGCGCCTTCGCCGGAGCAGCGCTACCTGGTGCTGGAAACCCTGCACGAGATCGACACCCTGCTTTCGCGCTTGCCCGACCCGGTGCGCCAGGCCTTCCTGCTGGCACAGGTCGAGGGGCTATCGCCAAGCGCCTGGGCGTATCCCTGGGATCGTGCCGAGCGCCTGATGGGGCATCTCGGCAGCCTGCCGCCCGCACTGGCCATGCCAACCCTGGGCCGTGAACGCCAGCTCGACCGCTGCCGGGCACTCAAGCAGCTTGCCCTGCTGTTGGCAAATGGCTGCTGCCCGATGGCAGCCTGCTGACGCTCAACACCGACAGTGCCGTGGACATCGCCTTCACTCCCGCGCCGCGCCTGGTGCACCTGCTGCGGGGGGAGATCTTCCTCGATGCGCGCGTGGACAGCCGGCCTTTCCTGGTCACGCCCCGCGAAGCGCGCTTCAATGTGCGCCAGGACCAGGGGGCGACCCGCGTTGCCGTTCTCGAGGGCCGCGTCGAAGCAGTGTCGTCGCACGGAGCCGGCCAAGGGCTGGGCGCCGGGGACTCCGTGCTGCTGTCAGCACTGGGCATCACCTCGGTCGCCCCCTCGCCGGCCCCGGACGCCTGGACCCACGGCATGCTGATGGCCGACCGCATGCCCTTGCAGACGCTGCTGGTGGCGTCGCTGGTCTCCGGCGTGGTGGTCTACACGCCGTTCATGCGCAAGCTGGACTTCGCCACCGTGCGCTCCCAGCGCAGCTCGCGGCCGAAGTGGCTGGACCTGCACAACGTGCTGGGCATCGTCACCCTCGCCTGGGTGCTGGTGGTCGGCGTCACCGGGGTGATCAACACCCTGGCGCTGCCGATCCTGATGCTCTGGCAAGGTGGCCAGCTGGCGGAAATGACCGCGCCCCACAAGGACGCGCCGCCGCTGGAAAGCCTCGGCTCGCAGCACAAGGCCATCGATACCGCCCGCAAGGCCGCGCCGGACATGGAGGTCAGCTTCGTCGGCTTCCCCGGCACGCAGTTCAGCAGCAAGCAACACTACGCCGTGTTCATGCGCGGCAACACGCCGTTCACCGAACGCCTGCTCAAGCCCGCGCTGGTGGATGCCGAAACCGGCGAACTGACCGACATGCGCGAGATGCCGCTGTACGTGAAGACGCTGCTGTCCCAGCCGCTGCACTTCGGTGACTACGGCGGCATGCCGCTGAAGATCGTCTGGGCGCTGCTGGATATCGTCAGCATCGTCATCCTCGCCAGCGGCCTGTACCTTTGTCTTGGCCGACGCCGCACGCCCGTCGAGAAACGCCTGGCGGAACTGGATATGGGGTTTTCGACGTGCTGTCGTGGATTTCCCTTGGTGTTCCGCTGCTGCTGATCGTCTTTGTAGGGATGAGAGTGCCCCGCCGACCCAAGGAGACCCGCTGAAATGACCGCCATGCCACCCCAGGCGCCGACCCTGAACCTCCGCCCGCTGATGTTCGAGACTTTCGTCTGCACGGTGGCCGTGATGTCCTTCGTCGCGCTGATCGGCCCGGTGGCGCGCACCCTGGGACTGGCGCCCTGGCAGGCGGGCATGACGGTGACCGTCGGCGGCATCGCCTGGATGTTCATGGCCCGCGTCTGGGGCATCGCCAGCGACCGCCTGGGCCGCCGCCGCGTGCTGCTCGGCGGCCTGGCCGGCTTTGCGCTGACCTACGCCCTGCTCTGCGCCTTCATGGCGCTGGCGCTGAACACCTCGATGTCACCGCTGCCGGCATTCATCGGCATCGTTGCACTGCGCGGACTGGCGGGCGGTTTCTACGCCGCCGTGCCGGCCTGCTCGGCGGCACTGGTGGCTGACCATGTCAGCGCCGACAAGCGCGCTTCCGCCATGGCCGGGCTCGGCGCGGCGAGCGCCGTGGGCATGGTGGTCGGCCCGAGCTTCGCCGGCCTGCTGGCCATGCTCGGTCTGGCCCTGCCGCTGCTGCTCACCTGCCTGCTGCCGCTGCTGGCCCTGGCCGTGCTGTGGAAATGGCTGCCCGACAGCCAGCGCCTCAGCGAACGCAAGGGCCCTGCCCTGGCAATCAGCGACCGGCGTCTGCGCCGCTCGCTGACCCTGGGCTTTATCGCCATGGTCTGCGTCACCGTCGCACAGATGACCGTCGGTTTCTTCGCCCTCGACCGCTTGCAACTGCCGCCCGCCGATGCCGCCCGCGTCGCCGGCATCGCCTTGACCTCGGTGGGGGTGGCGCTGATCTGCGCGCAGATGCTGGTACGCAAGCTGAACTGGGCACCGCTGCGGCTGATCGGCGTGGGCGGCGTGATTTCGGCACTGGGCTTTGCCTCGGTATGCATCGCCGTCGCACCGTGGATGCTCTACGCATCGTGCTTCGTCGCTGCTGCCGGCATGGGCTGGGTCTTCCCCGCCGTCTCGGCGCTCAACGCCAACGCCGTGGAAGCCGACGAACAGGGCGCCGCCGCCGGCAGCCTGGTCGCCGTGCACGGTCTGGGCATGATCACTGGCCCGCTGCTGGGCACCCTGCTGCACCAGGTCGATAGCCGCGCACCTTACCTGCTGATTGCCGTGCTGCTGGTCCTTGGCGTGGTCTGGACCGTGCTGCCGCGCAAGGGCGCCGTTGCATGACGATCGCCGCCGGCCTGCTGCCCTGGCTGCTGTTGCGGAAAAAGCGCCCTGCGCGGGTACCGGTCTGGTCGGGGATATGCTTCACCCTGCTGGTGAGTGTGGCCGTCGCCGCCTTGTGCGTCTTCCCGGTGTCACCGATGCCCAAGTCCAGCGGCCCTATCCGGTGGGCGTGCGTGACTTCGGGCTGATCGACCCCAGCCGCACCTGCCTGCTCGGCGTCCCCGCCGGCAAGGCTCAGCGGATAGCGCATTCGTGCGATGCAGGCGCAGTGGCGGGCGCTGGACAAAAATCCGATCGAGGATCGGCACGCGCAGGCGCCCATCGCGGACAGAGTCTGCTCCTGCAGGAGCCTCCATGAACGCACGTCCGCGACAGGGTTGGTCTGGCTCAGAAGGCCAGCATCGAATCACGCATGCCAGCAGCGATACCAGCCATCCTGCTCGGTCACTTTCAGCGGAGCCTGGTACAGCGCCGACAGGTTTTTGCTGGTCAGAATCTCCGCCTTCGGCCCGTCGGCCACGACCTTGCCGTTGGCGATCAGCACCACCCGTTCGATTTCCGGAATGATCTCGTCGAGGTGATGGGTAGTGATGATCATCGCGTGCTCCGGGCCGCAGAAGCGTCGAAGCAGGGTGAGCATCTGCAGGCTGGCGCCCATGTCCAGGCCATTGGCCGGCTCGTCGAGAATCAGCGCGCGGGGTTCGTGGATAAGCGCGCGGGCCAGCAGCAGGCGGCGCTTCTGCCCGGTCGACAGGCGCTGGAACATGCGCTCGGCGTAGCCGTCCATCTCCACCTGGCCCAGCATCTCGCGCGCCTTCTCCGCCTGTTCCGGCGTTGGCTGCAGGTGACCGTGGCTGCCGATGGCGCCGAAGAAACCGGAGATCACCACGTCCAGCGCCTGGGTGAAGGGTGTGTAGTCTTCCTGCAAGTCCTGGGAGACGAAGCCGATGCGGCTGCGCAGGTCCCACAGGGTGACGTTCTGCAGACCGAACAGGTTCAGCGAGCTGTCCGGGCGATCCACCGGGTAGAGTTCGCGGCTGATCAGTTTGAGCAGCGTGCTCTTGCCGGCGCCGTTGGGGCCGAGGATGGCGACCTTCTCGCCTTCGCCGATATGCAGGGAAAAACCATCGAGCACGCGGGTCTGCTGCTGGTAGGCGGTGACGTTGTTGAAGTCGATCATGGGGCGTTTCATATCCGGGCCTGGGGCAGCCGCTGACAGTAGGCTCCTTGGGCGAGCGACTCAAGCCCTGGTTGAATCGGAACTACGCTTTCCACACCTTCCACGACAGCGAGCGCGCGTCATGAACGAGCCGGAAACGCCCTCCCTGGACGACGACATCTGCGTCCACATCTTCTCCGTCTCGGCCACCATGGTCGGCGTGTGCCTGACCGTGATCGGGATCATACGGGTGATCCTCACCCTGCGCCGGGAAGACCTGATCATCGATGACATGGTGGCCGTCAACATGATGT
The DNA here is from genome assembly GCF_001675465.2 of Pseudomonas sp. AU12215. Taxonomy (NCBI): domain Bacteria; kingdom Pseudomonadati; phylum Pseudomonadota; class Gammaproteobacteria; order Pseudomonadales; family Pseudomonadaceae; genus Pseudomonas; species Pseudomonas sp. AU12215. The sequence goes on along the minus strand of NZ_MACM02000047.1, from coordinate 5,673 downwards.
TCTATGTGGTCTCGGCCTTCTGCTCCTACTGGAGCCTGCGCACCCACCGTACCCTGCGCGGCCGGCGGATGATGCACATCGCTGATGCAGTATTCCTGTTCGCGCTGGTGTTCACCGGTTTCAATGCCGGCTTCATCACCTGGGCGATGACCTCCACCCCGACACCCTGAAAAAAGGGCCACCCGCGGTGGCCCGAGAAGGGACTCCTGGACGCTTGCTCAGTCTGCCGGCGCCATCAGTTCGCTGAAGACCTGAAGGTGATGATCATCGTCGCCGAACTGACGCGCCACCATCCACAGGTGCTTGGCGTGGTGCGATAGCTGGTACTCCCAGGTCAGGCCGATGCCACCATGCAGCTGCACGCTTTCGTCGGCGATCAGGCGCGCGGCGCGGCTGACGATGTACTTCGCCGCGGCCAACGCCCGGCTGCGCTCATCGCTGTCGGGCTCGTCCGCCATGCAGGCCGCGAGCAGTGCCATGGAGCTGGCCTGGTCCAGTTCGATTCGCATATCCACCATGCGATGCTGCAGCGCCTGGAACTTGCCGATGACGCTGCCGAACTGCTGGCGGGTCTTGAGATAATCGAGCGTCAGCGCGCAGGCGGCTTCCATGCTGCCGACCGCCTCGGCGCACTGCGCCGCGATGGCCCGGCCCTGCTGGTAGCGCAACGCCGGCAGCGCCTCGCCCTCGAGGCCCAGCAGCGCGGCACGCGGGACGAACACCTGGTCCAGGTAAAGCTCGCAGGCCATGCGCCCGTCGAGCGTGGGAAATTCGCGCCGGACGACGCCCGTGCTGGCCGGATCGACCAGGAACAGGCTGATGCCCTGCTCGTCCCGGGCGCCGCCGGCGGTGCGCGCGGACAGCAGGATCAACCCGGCGCTCTGGCCACCGAACACCACGCTCTTGCGCCCGTCCAGCAACCAGCCGCCGGCGGCCGGGCTCGCGGTGCAGCAAACATCGTGCAACTGATAGTGGCTTTGCGGCTCCTCCAGGGCGACCGCCAGTTGCAACTCGCCTGCGGCCACACGAGTCAGCAGCTCATCACGCTGCGCGGCGCTGCCCAATTGCGCCAGCAGGCCGCCGCCGAAAATCACCGACTGCAGGTACGGCTCCAGGCACAGGCCACGACCAAGCTCGGCGCAGATCAGGCCCATTTCCACACCCTGGCCGCCGAAGCCGCCATGGACCTCCTCGAACGGCACCGCGCACAGGCCCAGCTCGCCAAGCCGGGCCCAGAATGCCCGGCTGAAACCGCCAGGCTCGCGCCGATAGGCCTCGCGCTGCTCGAAAGCATAGTTGTCACGCACCAGGCGGGCTGCGGTGTCCTGCAGCATCTGCTGCTCTTCGGTCAATTTGAAGTCCATGCGGTGGGCTCCTTACAGCTCGAGGATCATCTTGGCGATGATGTTCTTCTGGATTTCGTTGGAGCCGCCATAGATCGAAGCCTTGCGCGAATCCAGGTACTGGTAGGTGGCAGTGGCGCTGTCAGCGCTGTGCAGCACCGGTTCCTGCGATGCCTCGAAGCCCAGCTCATCCTCCAGGAACGGCAGCGCATAGGCGCCCACCGCCTTGGTCAGCAGATAGACGATCTGCTGGCGCACCTCGGTGCCCTTGATCTTGAGGATCGAGCTCTCCGCACCCGGTACCCCGCCATCGCGGGCGGCTACCAGTGCGCGCAGGTTGCTCATATCAGCGGCCATCAGTTGCATCTCCACGGCAGCGACCTGAGCTCGGAACAGCGGGTCCTCGATCAGTGGCCGACCATTGCGCAACTCTTGTCCGGCCACCTGCTTGAGCTTGCGCAGCAACACCTTGGTCTGGTTGATGCCGCCGATGCTGGTGCGCTCGTGGGTGAGCAGGTACTTGGCGCAGGTCCAGCCTTCGTTTTCGCGGCCCACCAGGTTTTCCGCCGGCACGCGCACATTGTCGAAGAACACCTCGTTGACCTCGTGCTCGCCATCCAGGGTGATGATCGGCCGCACGGTGATGCCCGGCGTCTTCATGTCGACCAGCAGGAAACTGATGCCGCGTTGCTGCGCGGCATCCGGGTCGGTGCGCACCAGGCAGAACATCCAGTCGGCGTAATGCGCCAGGGTGGTCCAGATCTTCTGGCCGTTCACCACATAGTGGTCACCCTCACGCACCGCGCGAGTCTTCAGCGATGCCAGGTCGGAGCCTGCCCCCGGCTCGGAATAGCCCTGGCACCACCAGTCGGAGCTGTCGAGGATGCGCGGCAGGAAACGCGCCTTCTGCTCGGGTGTGCCGAACCGGATCAGCACCGGCGCCACCATCTTCACTCCGAAGGCGACCACTCGCGGCGCCCCGGCGGCGAAGCACTCCTCCTCGAAGATATGCTTCTCCACGGCACTCCAGCCGGGGCCGCCGTACTCGGCCGGCCAGCCAGGCGCGAGCCAGCCACGTGCGTTCAGTTTGCGCATCCACAGCACCTGGTCCTGCTTGCTCAGGCGCTTGCCCTGGAGGATGCGGCTCGCCAGCCGCTCGGGCAGCTCGGCACGCAGGAAGGCACGCGCCTCCTCGCGGAAAGCCTGTTCTTCAGGCGTGAAATGGATATCCATCAGCGAACTCCTGGCAGGGGCTCGCCCGCTTGGGGCGGCCCGTGCGGGTCATTGGTCGAAGACGATCACCGAGCGCGCCAGCTCGCCGCGCCGCAATTCGTCGAAGGCGTCGTTGATCTGCTCCAGGCGGATACGCTGGGAGATCATTTCGTCGAGCTTGAGGCGGCCGGCCATGTAGAAATCCACCAGCGTCGGCATGTCCACCGGGAAACGGTTGGAGCCCATCAGCGAACCCTGCAGCCGGCGCTCGTGGAGCAACTGATAGGGGTCGACCTCGATCTTCAGGCCGGGCTTGATCATGCCGATGATGGTGGCGGTGCCGCCGCGTGCCAGCATGGCGAAGGCCTGCTCGGCGGTCTGCTTGAGGCCGATGCACTCGAAGGAATGCTGGACCCCGCCACGGGTGAGCTCCTGCACCTGCTTCACCGCATCGCCCGATTTCGCGTTGACCACGTCGGTGGCGCCGAACTGGCGGGCCAGCTCAAGCTTGGAGTCGAGCATGTCGATGGCGATGATCCGCCCTGCCCCGGCCAGCGCCGCACCATTGATCGCAGCCAGGCCGATGCCGCCGCAGCCGATCACCGCGACCGTCTCGCCGGGCCGCACCTTGGCCGTATTGAACACCGCGCCGGTGCCGGTGGTGACAGCGCAGCCCAGCAGCGCAGCACGGTCCAGCGGCATGTCGCGGCGGATGGCCACGCAGGCGTTCTCATGTACCAGCATCTGCTCGGCGAAGGCCGACAGGTTGACAAACTGCGGCATCGGCTTCTGCACGTAGGTCAGACGCGACTCCTCGTCCTTGCCGCGCTTTGTTTCCGGCGAAACACAGCGCGACAGGTGACCCGTCACGCAGTGTTCGCAATGGCCGCAGAAGACCGTTAGACAGGTCACGACATGGTCGCCGGGCTTGACAGTGCGGACCTCCGCACCGACCTGCTCGACGATACCGGCCGCCTCGTGGCCGAGCACCAGCGGGCCCGGATACGGATAGGACCCGTCGATCACGTGCAGGTCGGAATGACAGACGCCGACGGCGACGGTGCGGATCAAGACCTCGCGTGGCCCCGGCTTGCTGATACCGACTTCCTCGATGCTCAGCGGCGCGCCGACCTGATGGAATACAGCTGCTTTCATGATGTTCGTTCTCGAGTAGGGGAAATCGACAGCGGTGAATCGCAGCGGTCAGCCCGCGCGATAAACCGCCCTGGCGTGGCTGAAAGTGCGGAAGCCGTCGATGCCGTGATAGGCACCCATGCCACTGGGGCCGACGCCGCCGAAGGGCAGGCTTTCCAGGCCGGCGTGGTGCATCACCTCGTTGAGCGTCACGCCACCGGAGCAGGTGCGCTCGAGCACCTGGCGCTCCTCGTCGGCATCGCTGCCGAACCAGTACAGGCCGAGCGGGCGCGGGCGCGCGTTGATGCAGGCAATGACCTCGGCGAAGTCGCGGTAGGGCCTGATCGGCAGCAGCGGGCCGAATATCTCGTCCTGCATGACCTGCAATCGATCATCCGGATTGCGCAGCAGGGTCGGGGCGATCAGGCGGCGCGCAGGATCGAGCACTTCACCGGCCGGGTTCAGCTCGACCACGTCGACGCCTGCGGCACGCGCCTCCTCCAGATACCCTTGCAGGCGCTGATAGTGGCGGTCGTTAAGGATCGCGGTGTACTCGGGGTTGCCGGCCAGGGTGGGGAACACCTTGCCTACTAACGCACGGGCGATCTCGACGAAAGCATCCATCGACTCTTCGGGGACGAATACATAGTCCGGTGCGACGCACAGCTGGCCGGCGTTCATCAGCTTGCCGACGATGATCTTGCTCACCGCGGTCTTCAGGTCCGCCGAACGGGAAATGATGGTCGGCGACTTGCCGCCCAGCTCCAGGGTCACCGGAACCAGGTTTTCGGCCGCGGCCCGAAGCACGTGGCGGCCGATGCTCGCTGCCCCGGTGAACATCAGGTGGTCGAAGGGTTGCCGGCAGAATGCCTGGCCGACTTCCGCGGGGCCGGTGACGACCGCCACTTCGTCCTGGGCGTAGGCCTCACCGATCATCTGCGCAATCAGCGTCGAAGTCTGTGGGTTGAATTCCGACGGTTTGATCATTACCCGGTTGCCCGCCGCCAGAGCGCCGGCGAGGCCCTTGAAGACCATGTTGGCCGGTACGTTCCAGGCGGTGACGATACCTACCACGCCCAACGGCTGGTATTCCACCCAGGCCTCGCCACGGGGTGCCGGGCGGCGCTCGGGCTGCATCCACCCGGCCAGTTCGGCGCGGGTCTGTTTGAGGGTCGCCAAGGGCGACAACACGTCGCTGTGCCGGGAGAAGGTCGGGCTGCGCTGGCCGAAGTCGGCATTGAGCGCTTCGATCAGGGGCTGCTCATAGCGCACCAGCAGCTCGATGGCGCGGTCGATCAGTTCGCCGCGCTGTTCGGCACTCGGCGGCGCGCTGGCCCGGCTCGCGGCGCGCTGGCGCTCCAGCAAGGCGCGAATCGCGGCCTCGTCCAGGTACTCGTGGGTGCTCATTGCAGAAGCTCCTGTTGTGCATGATCGGGCGGCATCCGCCGCCGGGGAGTGGCTGCAATGGTTGAGGTTTCGTCTGTAGGAACACGCCACCCGGATCAGGTGGCGTTCCATTCAGGCCAGCAGGCCCCGAGCCTTGGCGCAAGCGATGGCCTGGGTGCGCCGGGTGGCGCCGAGCTTCGCATTGATATTCTTGGCGTGATACTTGACGGTGTTCACCGAGAGGAAGAGCGCGTCGGCGATTTCCTGGTTCGACAGCCCCTCGGCCAGCAGCTCGAGCACCGCCACCTCCCGCACAGTGAGCTCTTCCTGGTAGCCGCAAGCGTCCGCGCCTTCGCCTTCGTCCGCAGCACCACACTGCCGAAGGAACGCCAGCACCTCGGTCTGCAACTGAAGGAAGCCAGCCAGCCGGCAGTGTTCGGCGAGCACCTGTAGCCGCGCCCGCGATTGCTCCCGAAGCCCCAGATTGTGCTCCGCCATCGCCGCAAACCACTGGACATGGTGAGGCAGGGTTGGCGGCAGCATGATGGAGAAGACGCTTCCTAACGGATACTCGAGGGCCAGTCGGCGGGCGGCTTCC
>NZ_MACM02000046.1:0-15931 GCF_001675465.2 Pseudomonas sp. AU12215 | reverse complement strand
GCACAGGCCGATCTGGATCGTGACGCGCTCTGTGGCGCTGAGTTCGTGATAGGACATGGGGCAACACCTTACCGAAATGGTCGGGTGTTGCACTCAGTTTTTGCGGCCGCCCTGTTAATAGGCTGGCTTAATCGATCTTGAATGGATCTGGCTGTACCAGTAGAACGGGCCCTGCCTGCAGCGAGCGGTCAGGCTTAGCGGAACTGCGCATCCGATGATGCATTGTTGTAGCCACGTCGCCGGAGATCAGCACTCGGGACGCAGTGCTCGAGTTAGAGCAGTATGAGCAGAGCTGCGAGCCAGGCGGGTTTAGCAGCAGACAAGCGGAGCATTCAACCGCTTTGCCTCCCCAGTCTTGGACTTCACGAATTGGGAGCATTTAACGTTTTCCCGGCGATAGCCTCGTGCCGCGACCGAGCAGAGCTTTTTCGTGGGTTATTGACAGGGCGGCGTTCAGGCGTAAATCGTTGGGGTCTTGTCTTCGCTCAATCGCTTGGATATCTTCTGCTTCAAGGCGGTGATGGTCGCCTGGCGCCTGTTACGCGAAGCAAGAGCCCATCGCTTAACCTCCCCCGAAGAACCATGGCAATCCCATCATGGACAGTCCGGTGAACAGGCAATCGGTCGTCGCGTCCATGGCACGAGGAATGTCATGTCCACTTTTTCCGCACTGAACGTTTTTAAGTCTCTTTCTAAAACCATTGCTCAGCAGTACGGTCGGCAGCTTTCAGAGGCACGAGAGCGTCTGTCTCTCAATGCAGGGTTTTCCTGTTACCACGATCTCCAGAATGTTGGGTTGCGATACCCCGATGACGCACGCCTGCTCCGCGTCGCCTTTGGCGTTGAGAGGTTCGCTGACGTGTTTTTTCTCACAGACATACGCGAGGAGTTGGCCGAGCAGGTTACTCAGCGAGCCCTCTTGGACTGCCTGGCACCAAAGGCTTCGGGTATCAGATTTCACATGGACAACCTGTTCGTGGAGAGCCGGTATGACGCCGAGAAAGGAATACTGATTGCCCGTGGCGAAGCCAAGCTAACCCGCATCGAGCAATTCCGCTATGCACAGCAGTTCCAATGGTTCAGCGCAACCTTGGACTTTGAGGTGAAGTTCCGAGAGCAACGTTGGCGGCTAGTTTCCTCATCAATCTCAATGCGCCTGGAAGCTAATGAGGAGGGGGGCTTCATTGAGGACTCAATCGATGACTTTCCGCCCACAGAGTTCTGGGATTAGGTTGGGAGCTAATGCTCCCCTCCTGTTGCGTCTTTGGGCTGGGAGGAGTGCCTCAGATACCCCGCAGCATGGCAACTATTGGCTGTGGATTGCTGCCTCTAGTGAGGGGCAGCTACCGACCCAAAGCCGGCGGACGCGAAGGACAGGGATCGGCCAGAAGCGAAAACTCATCAGATTCAGTTCACTTTCTGCTTTGCAGCGATTGTGGTCGGTGGTGAAGCGCGCCGCACTTCGCCGGAGCCGGATACCGGCATTGGACAGGCGGCGTTCGCCGCGTGGAAAAGGAGAGCGCCTTGAGTGTGAAGATTAACTTCGACAACGAACTGGCAGTTGCCAGCATCCTGCTGGCCGACTGGGCTCCACCGCTGATCGAACACCTAGGACGTTACTTTGACGTCCGCGAAGGCATGCTTCGGCTGGACTACGCCCACCTGTCTACCGAGAACATCAGCGATGCGTCCAATTGGCTATTGAATTCCTTCTCCGATCGTCAGCGCTTTGAGTTCGAACTCCAGAGTACGGCAATGAACGGACCGATAGCACTGACCCTCTCAATTCTTGGGTACGGATCTATCGGGATCAAGGACTCATCGTCCATCCTAGACCGGAATGCCTACCTATCTGCCCAAGAGGCTTTCAGGAAGGACGTGCTTCAAGGCGACTCCCCGGCCTTGCGCGACACCATCGTGGCGGAGATCGCGCCGCGTGCGAAATGGGTGAGTTGGCTGCTGGCTGCCCATTCACATGACCGATCTCGTTTTTTGGATGATCGGGAGATCATGGCGGCGCTGGTGGCAAGTACGTCGGAGGACGATTACATCCATTGCCTTGAATTAGTGGAACCACGGAGCGACCAGAGTAATTGGGCCTTCGAGCAGTTGGTCGAGCAGCATAAGCAATTCGTACTCGACTATTTGGAGGCCAATGTGGGCGGGATCCCTGGCTCTCAATGCTGCAAAGTGCCTAATGTTGTCTTCTCGCTTTTTGCGAACTCTCCAACGGTGCAGAAGTCCCGCTGGGCCTGCGAGCAGGTTCTCGATCGAGCCGATCCGGCGGTCTTTCCTCGGCTGATCCAACATTGCCACACGATCGAGGCGGACGATGTGCGCAGTCTGTTTCTGCGCTGGCGCAACAATTCGAAGACAGAGCAGAAAGACTATCTCAAGGAATGCGTTGCCAAAGCCTATTCGACGCTTGCTGCGCTGTCGACGCACACCATGCCTTCAGACCTCGCGCTTGCCGCGGGCTGGCATGAGCTCGGGGAGCCAGCGCAGTCCGGCCAGCAAAGCGTTGTCGCACGCCTAAGGGAATTGCCTTCCGGGACGTGGGATCGAGAGTCGCTGTGGAGCCAACTGGGGCCCGCCGCCCGGGAGGCCTGGCGGCAGGATATTTTCGACCAAGTGAGGGAGGAGCCAGAGCTGGCCCAGGGACTCCTCGATTTCGCCTGCTTTTGGCTCGAGCAGACGGCGTTCGCCGAAGTCGAGCCGGTGCTTCTGCGATTGATGGATGATGAAAATCACCTGGCTTTTGCGAGCCGGCTCGCTAGCGCTGGCCCAAGGCAGAAGCAGCTGAGGGCCAAGGGGTTGGTACGGTCCGTGCGGGGGGCACTGGACCTGGAGGGGCCAGGAGGTCAGAGCGAGAATACCACAGTGCTACCCAGCGTCGGTGCCCAAACCTGGTTGGGCAACCCGTCCGTGGAGCGCCTCATTCATAAGGCGCTCAGCCAGATCGAGGAAGAGTTTTGCGACGAGTATTCGGAGACCTGGGGAGAGGACGAGGAGGCCCATACTGCGCGCTTACTGGCCCTGACGCAGGAGGCAGTACGCAACGCGAGCCGTCGGCTGCGCCAGCTCGAGGCCACGAACCAGTGTACGTATCCGAGCCTGTCGGTGAAAGTGCGTCAGCCCGGGAAGCGGGAGGAAGGGGCCAACACGCCCGCCGGGGCTCCACTGGGGGCCGATGTGCTGTTCCTAACCCGTATTGTGGACGAGGGCAAAACGGTGATCCAGCGGACCACCCTTGTACAGGTGAAAAAGCGCAGCGGCACTGGGTCGGGGAAGAGCTTCGGTTCTACGATAGGTGTCAACCTGCGGCAATGCGAGGACATGCTCAAACAGTCTGAGCACGCCTATTACCTGTTCGCGACGCCGGCCTGGTCGCGCCCGACGCTTTGGGTTGCCCCAGCCCGGCTCGTTAGGAACTTGACCCAGTTGCACACAAGCAAAACTTCGGTCTCGGCGTTACAGGTGCGGGACGCTAGCTGCACCTATGCGGATTTCTTCCTGCACTACCTAGTCGGCCTGTGGGCTGGCGACGAAGATGAAGTCATCCTCGCCGTTGCCAACGGCGATCCCCGGCTGGGGCGAACGCCTCGCCACATCGTCGATATCGAGGTTCGTCGCCAATCGGATTGGGTGGACGCTCGGACTGTCGGTGAGAAATGACTCAGCTCAGCCATCTCCGGGCATGCAAATATGCAAAGCGATTACGTGCTTTGGGTCCGTAACTGCCGCTCCACAGAGGCAGCTAACAGCCGATTCTGTTGAAAAGGCCTCTCCGCGAAGTTTGCTTACGAAAGGGCGTGTTCGACATTGAAATCTAACTCGCTCAGAAGACGGGGCTGTCTTGGTTTTACGTAGCAACACCAAAATTGAGCATTTTTTGAACTGCTAAAAAGCAGTTCTCCCAGAGGCCGACTTTTTCAACAGAATCGGTCGGAAGCTGTCTGTCGATCAAAAAATAAAACTCAGCAGGAGCCCGTCGGGCTCCTGCTTATGACGCTTTATCTCTTAGATTTGTGAACTGCCTTGGGCCTAAATTGAAAGAGGACAAGGGTCAGCACGATGACCAACATAAGTGGCCAAAAGCGCACGGCGAGAATCACCAGGGCCACTACGGCTGCACTGCCGGCGAAGATGCTGATCAATACAAACAGCAGGCCTAGAAAGCGCATCAAACCCATGGGGGAGCTCCTACGAGAAAACCTAGCAGGAGGGTTGCGGCGAGGTGGATTGGATGCGCTTATAGATCTCATCGCGATGCACCGTGATGTGGGGCGGCGCTGAGATACCGACTCGCACCTGGTTGCCTCTGATGCGAAGAATGACGATCTCAATGTCATCGCCAATGCGGATGGTTTTGCCGACGCTGCGGGTGAGGCTGAGCATGGTTCGTACTCCGGTGGTGTAGGTCCGCCTCGAGCTGAGCTCGATGCTTGTTTTCGTATATCGGTGAGCTACTGATTGCGGGCTTCGGCTCGAGCACGCAGTAGTGTCGAGAGAGTGGGGCGTGGGGCTGAGCTTGCAGTTGTGTCTGCTGTAGTTGGTGAGGTGACTGCGTTGGTTGGCCCTTCAGGAAAGAGCTCTTCGACAATGGCTTCGCCTTCCTCCTCGCTGTCCTCAAAATTGCCGTTGGCGAGCCCCGATTTCGCTGCTGCATCCAGGGCTTTCTGATCAAAGCCTGCCGCATGCCGCACATCATCGATTTCTCTAGCATGCTGCAGCGCTCCCTCCATCGACATGCCGTCACGTACGGTGATGTCGACGTAGAAAATCGGCAGCCCATGACTTTGCCGTGTCGACTTTCCACGAAGACGTAGCTCCAGTGGAAGACAAGCCAAGCGATCGCCGGAGATTGCCTGGAGGTACTGCAGTCGAGCCGCCAAGGTGCGAATGCTGTTGAAGCCCGTCGTACGAAACACAAAGCTGCCCAGCGAATCCTCATCACCAATAGCTACGTTGAGACGCCCGTAGGGCTTGCAGGCGCCTCCCTTAGCCAGAGGGCAACCGTCAGGTGAAGGGCAGGGGAGTGACTCGACTCCTTTATCACCACGGCGCTTGCAGGTTTCGCCATTGCCCATGCAGATCGGCCGTCCGGTTTGGCGATCGAACAGGCAGTACTCAGCGCGAAAATTCAAATCAGGAGCATTGAACAGCAGGCGGATTGGGATGCTACGAATCTTGCCGCCTTGGGCTTTGCGTAGCTCCTCGTCGAGTGGATGCGTAAGCCAGTGATCGCGCAACTGGATCTGTGTAGTGATGGTGAACTGGTCGTCCTTCTCCGGTAGGCGCTTGCCGTTCTTCTCCACGACCTTGCCGATGGAAATCCGCCCGAGCACTGGCGGGGTGATAGCCAAGCCTTTGAGCATTGGTGGTTCTCCTGTGGATGAATAAAAAAGGCCACCCAGGTGCGCAATTGCATCGGGGTGGCCAATGGGGGAAGCGAATTCAGAGAATCAAGAATCGGCGGCTGCCAATTTTGGTGGTGGGGTAGCGCGCAAGTAGATAGGGCTTCTCTTTGAGCGCTTGTGAAACATCGAGCGTTACGCTGTCTTTGGCCTTGCGCCAGGACACCATGCCATTGGCGAAAACTGCCCGACTGGCATCGCCCATGGCTTGCTGCAGCTGCTGCTTCAGCTCCGCCTCGCGCTTGCTCTGACGTTCGAGAGTGGCGCGCACAGATTTCAATTCATCGAACGCCGATGACAGGATGACGTCTTCAGAAAAATCCAATGTGCGCCCCTGGTCGAGGGGATAAAGACAACGCAATGCACGCTCCGCCGATTCAGACCCATCTGCCGGTGGTGGAGTGTCACGAACGACGTAGCCCCAGAACTCTTTCTCCAGTTCAATCAGCCAATGGATGAGTTCGTCATTGCGCTCAATTCGGTGGATCTCTAGATGTTGACCACCGAGCAGTACAGCCACATCTGCAGCCTGCTTTCCAGTAACCGCTAACTGGTGCATTACCTGCAGTTGAACGTAGACCGGTACGCCTTCCTTCCAGAGACGAGCACCGTTGATACCTGCAGTTTTGCACTCAAGGATCTGCACGTCCTCAGCACCGGTGACTTCGCGATCGATGTTGGCCAGCATCCAGTCGAGCTTGGTGTCAGGGTGCTGCAACACGGCATTGATGCGGCGTACTCGATTGCCGGTGCGCTGGGTGTAATGCCGCGCGACGATTGATTCCAGGATGTTGCCCCAGTAAGTCGGACTCTCCTCATCGTTCACATCGCTCTTGGGTAAACCCGAATCGCGGCCGGTTTTCTCCAGCCACAATTCCAATTGTGATTTGTAGGGGTTGAGGCCGACGGCTGCTGCGGCATCGGAGCTGCCAATACCGCGCTTGCGGACAGCAAGCCAGTCATCGCGAGACAGATCTTTGGTGCTCACCAGGCGCAGGGCAGGGCGCGGTGGTTCCGAGCCAGGGTTGAAATAGGCGTGAGCCATAGAAGCCTCCGGGCATAAAAAAACCCAGCAGGTCTTCACCGGCTGGGCATGCAAGGGATTTGCTGCTGGTGCGTTGGGGCGCTTAGCCCTGGTGAGCACCAATGCTGATGAAGAAACAGACGATCCAGGTGATGAAGTAGGCGAGGTTCTGGTTCAGTAGCTTGGAACGCTGATACAGGTAAACCGGAACCACGAATACCCAGCCTTTGAAGCGGCTGACATCGTGACCAGCTTGCTTGAGGTGCTTGGAGTCGAGGACCGAGAGGCCGATGTTCAACGCGAGGGTGACGTACCAGTATCGGTTCTCCGACATGGCTCGCTCCCACTGCGCTTCATTCGCACCGAACAGGCCGGCGACGAAAGACTCCAGCAGGTAGCCAATGATCGGAGCGAACGCGATCAGCCAAACAATTTTGTTGTTCACGCCGGAGCCGGTGAGGGGCGGCGGCCCAAACTCATCCAGGTGCTGGCGTAGCTCTGTTTGCTCAATCTTGGCCCATGCGGTCATGCCTTTCTTCCAAACCATCGAGCCGTAGGTCAGCGTTCCACTGCGGATCAAATCGATGATCTGCTGTTGATCGAAGCCGCCTTTGCGTTCGCCGTTCTGCTCGTAGTGCCATTGATTGCCGACTGCGTCAGCGCCGTTGGATTTGGCGTTATCAAAACTGGTGCTCATGACATTTCCTTAGGGTGAGCCGGCCCGCTGCGGAAGTTGGTTTCCACAGGGCATTGGGGGGATTTAGGGGGTTATTTTTTCGGGAGCATGTCGGCATTTACGCCGATCTGATTGCCGTTCTTGTCGTAGCACATGGGCAGGGAGTCACAGCTCCCTCCTTTGGCTGCTACATCCGCTTCGTTGACGGCCGGAATGCCAATAACTGGCAGGCTGGCCAGTTTCACAGTGACAAGGCCCAAGGCCGTATCGACGGTGCAGTAGTCGCTGTCGTTGATAGGGCAGACGGCATGGAATTTTTCACCAGGCTCTCGCTTGCCTAGAGAGTTGGCAGTCTGACGTTTCCCGTTGAAGCCAGGGCCTGTGCCATTGGCATAGGAAACCGGGTTACCGGCTGTGTCGACGCCCATGTACCAACCTGCTGCGACGACATAGTTTCCTTTGGGCGCATTGCCATAGAAATCCTTGCCCAGGGCGCAGATTCCATCATCACCACAGGTGACCGGCTTGAAGCCAGATACGAACCGCACCTCACCATTGGGCATGACGAGGCGAGCGACTTTAGGAGCATCGAGCGGTAAGCATGTACTGACCGGCCCCTCAGCAGCAGTGAATAGGCCGTCAAATGGTGTGTTTTTGAGGTTCCACGGGTTGGAGCAGGGCATGACGTTGTTAGCTGCTTGAGTGACCGTTGCTGCAGTAGCCAAAAGCATGGCTACGAGTACTGCGATTTTCATGGGTTTCCCTCTCTGAATTTTCCTTGCTGGGTAGATCTGTCGGGTAATCTCGCTTATCGCCGGATTCCCAGTTTCGTCGCACCACGAGCTTCCTGATGTGGTGCTCGAGTCCGGTGTCGCAGACTCCTTCTGCTGATTGAAATCTTTGCTATGACGCCCGGTGAGCAGTGGCTCATTGAGGCGCGATCTCGCGTAAAACTACCAAATTGGTAGTATTTGGTTAAGCCTAACGCTGGACGATTTCGTTCTTCAAGTACTTGAAGAGCGCCATGTCTACGTTATCCAAGCGAATCAAAGAGGCGCGGCTGCGTTCTGGGTTGTCTCAAGAGCAGTTAGGCATCCGAATTGGTATCGATCCTGCGTCAGCTAGTGCGCGAATGAATCGCTACGAGCTGGGAAAGCGGGTCCCAGATCTTGATCTGGTTGAGCGGTTGGCCGGTGAGCTATGCCTTCCGGCAGCTTATTTCTACGCTAGCCGCGATACCGAAGCGGAGCTTCTCTTGAAGTTCCATCGCCTTGAACAAGCAGCCCAAACGAAGTTGCTAGCGACGCTTGAGGAGCTTGTTCAGGCGCAGGTGTAATCTGGTGGCGAGTTAGGCCACTAGCTTCAAAGCAGCATCCAACGCCTTCTGCTTGATCATGGCTCCCTGGCCAAACCAAGCCGAGTCCATGCGGTACTCGTTGCTGCGTGCCCGACGTTCGTGGTCGACGTACTCAGTAACAGCATTCAACAGTCCCCACGCAGTGCCGTTCGCTGCCCCCAGCTGCGAGCCACGTCCGCGGCCTTCATACAAGCTCTGCACCTTGCGCATGGCGCGCTCGTTGACCAGCTTTTCTGGAATTTCGCTGCTGAGGGACGTGTCGCACATCACCCCCATGAAGTAGTTCAGTGCCTCGTTCGACCGCACTTTGCGATCGGCCAGGATGCGCATGCGATACATGAACTCGTCCCATTGCGAGACGGCAATACCCAGTTGCTTCTTCACCGCTTGGGCGTCAAAGCGGGTGCTGTGCGGGACTTTGATAGCCCGGGTGGCGCCATCGACTGCGATGGTGAGGGTGTTGTTGCATACGACGCGCACAGTGGTGGGTGTGGCAGTGGTAGCCAGAGTCCCGTCGCAGGACGTAGCCAACAGTAAGTAACCGTTAACCAGGTCGTTGCCCTTCAGCGAGGTATTCTGTCCGGTGCGAGCGAGTGCCCAAAACTTGCGACCACCCTTGAGCACGCCCGCGGTTTCGAGTTCGTAGCCTGAGACCTGAGTCAGGTCGCGATAGAACTCCAATACCTCTCGCGGCTGCACGACTTGGTAGCGTTGAGAGACGACTGAGAGTGGCGCTTTGGTGTCGGAGCGATAGAGCACCTTCTGCTCAGGGAAGGAGTGGATGCTGCCGAGGTGGCCAGCGGCGTCTGATTTGAAGTGAACAAGGCTTTCCTGGATCTGCCAGTCCATGCCAGCTTCACGCTGCCAGACTTCGAGAGGTTGTCTTTGAGACAGGCGGCTTCCCAGACCATGCCAGGGAGTCGCGCCGACGTACGCCATGCTTTCTACGAGATGAGCCATGATGAGTTTCCTTTGGGCAATAGCCGGCATAAAGCGCTGCGTCATGCGCAGCACCGGCTGAGGGTTATGGACAATAAATAGGGAAGGGAGGAGGCCAGCTAGACCGGCACGTTGAAGTGAGCGCCGCAGGTGAGGCAGATATTGTTGGCGAGCGCATGGCGATCGAGCTGCTCGCCTAGGTGTGCTCCAAATGTGCAGCCGCTGATGGCGCCGACCAGGCCTCCGAGAACGGCACCTGACATCGACCCGAGGGAGATGCTCAAGGGGCTAATCTGAGGGGGCTCTGAGCTGACTCGGTGCGTAGTTATTGCGGCGGAGATTCCACGAGCTGCGCCGTAAAGGGTCCCGGCAATGATGCCGAGCTTCTTGGCCGGGCTTGTAGCTGTGATCCTGAGCGAGCGACAGCGAGGGCAATGCAATGACATGGTCGGAAAGTCTCCTGGTGGTATGTCATTGCTGTGATGTAGGACTGAGATTTTTTGGGATGGGGTCACCGTTTGATGCGAGCGCAGATAGGTGAGCCCCGATTTATGGCAGTAACCAGAGCCGGCCTGGAGCTTTCATCAGCTTCGAATCGCGGCTTCTTCCTAATTCCTGATCTTGCCCAATGAGTGTCGAGTGATGCCGAAACGATTCAGTATGATGCTCGGTATGGCTTGCAGCATTTTCTGGTTTTAAACGGAGTGTTGCGTTGGAGTTCAACTTGCGAGCTGATAGTCGCTCGAAATTCGCTTGGCAGGGTGCCATGTCACACAAAGAAGCTTCGTTTCTGACTCGCGTGCGCGAGGCGCTACCCAAGCTGCAGCCGGCTGAGAAGCGTTTGGGCGAGTTCGTCTGCGATTTTCCTGCTGAGTTGGCGAGCTATTCCGCCTCTGAACTGGCCACTTTGGCTCAGGTGTCGAATGCTACGGTGTCGCGCTTCGTCAAACGCCTGGGATATGAAAATTACGAGGCTGCCAGGCGCCATGCACGAGTCGAGAAACAGAGCGGCTCGCGCTTATTCTTGACCGGCTCGGTAGACAGCGCCGCAGTGCAGTCCGTGGAAGCCCATGTGGCCCAGGGCATCACGAATATCGAGTCGACCTTCCTGGGAATCAGTGAGGGACAGATCACCGCTGTGGCGCAATCCATGTTGGCTGCCCGAAAGGTTTGGGTGCTGGGCTTTCGCAGCAGCCACCCGTTTGCCAGTTACCTGCAGTGGCAGATGACTCAGGTGATAGAGAACATCGTCGCTCTGCCAGGGGCGGGGCAAACACTGGGCGAGAGTTTGGTCAGCCTCGCTGAGACGGATACGGTCGTGGTGTTCGGGTTGCGGCGCCGGGTGGCCAGCATGGAGAACATTCTGGAGGCGATTCGCAAGAGTGGAGCGAGCCTGCTGTACATCACTGACGAAGGCGTTGCACCGCTGGTCAATGTGACCTGGCATTTCCGCTGCCAGACCTTAGCTCCCGGCCCATTGTTCAATCATGTGGCTGTTATGGGCGTATGCCATTTGCTTGCAACCCGGGCGATAGAGCTGGCTGGGGCCTCCGGCAGGGCTCGACTGCGCGGGATTGAGACCTTTAACGATAGCCTCGACGAACTTTAGCAACGGTCCGTTACGGATGACCGCTTTTCGTGCCTGTCGCCTGCAGCAGGCACCGTTAAGGTGCGTGCTGAAGGCGCTAGATAATTTCTCTCCTAGTTTCCTGAATCTGGCAACTGTTTGATTATTAAATGAAAATATATTTTCATGTATATTGGCATGAAAACTGAATTTCATATCCCGCATGTTGGCGGGCTGCTTTGAATGAACGGGTCCGCTTTCCAATCAGCTTTCAATAGGACACGTTCATGGCAAATCGTATTCTCCTTGGACTGGCTGCTGCACTAATGGTTAGTGCTGCCCAGGCGCAGCCTCTTCAGCTCAAGGTACTGGGGCAGCCGGTTGGATCTGGCATGATCCAAAAAAACCAGGAACAACCCTTCTTTAGCCGTTTCGCAGAGCAGTCTGGTCTGGATGCCAAGGTCCAGTACGTTCCCTCCGACGTAGCCGGTATTCCTGATAGCGATGGCCTGCGCATTCTCAAGTCAGGTCTGTTCGACATCGTTTCCATTCGTGGTCCGCAGGTCAGTCGAGATGAGCCGGCGCTGCTGGGCTTTGATCTGGTCGGGTTGAACACCTCCTTCGAAGCTGGCCGTGCGAATACCCGGAGTTTTTTCGATTACGTCGATAAACGTCTGCAGAGTCAGTTCAACGCCAAGTTGCTGGGGGTATGGCCCGCGGGCCCGCAACTGGTGTTTTGCAAACCACAGATTGGCAGCTTGGCTGATCTGAAGGGACTGAAGGTGAGGGTTGGCGATCAGAGTGGCGCCAAGTTCATGAGTGGTTTGGGGGCTATTGGGGTCGCAATGCCCTTTGGAGAAGTGCAGCAGGCGCTAGCAATGGGCGTGGTGGACTGTGCGGTCACGGGGCCTGCCTCTGCAAATGCCGCAGGCTGGCCGGAGGCAACTACGACGGTGTTGCCGATTGCGCTGCAGCTGGCGGTCAACGGCTATGCGATCAACCTCAAGACTTGGAACGCCATGAGCGTAGAGCAGCAAGGCAAGCTGCAGAAGGCCTTTGACGAGCTCGACAACAACATCTGGAACTACTCCCAAGAGCTCTATGAAGACGCCATGCGCTGCAACAGCGGTGAGCAACCTTGCAAGCAAGGCAAGCTCTACAAGCTAAAGACCCTTCCTGTATCGACAGCAGATGAAGTGACTGTGGCGCAGGCCGTTGAGAAAACATCGCTGCCGGTTTGGGCTGCTCAGTGCAACGCGGTGGACACCGACTGCGAGAAAACCTGGCGCGCCACAGTCGGTTCTCATTCGGGCCGGTAAAGCCGAGGTTGGAGAGCATTTCCATGAAGAATTATGCGCGCTGGTGCGGCATCGCCTTTGGCGTAATTATGCTGGCGCTAGCCATGGCTATTACCGCAGAGACGCTGCTGCGGAAGCTGTTTTCCTTTTCACTGGGAGGAATGGACGAACTGGGGGGCTATGCGATGGCTATCTGCGCGCCGCTGGCTTTCTCAGTTGCTCTGATTGAGCGCTCGCATATCCGCATCAATCTGTTTCAGGCTCGGATGAGCGTCACGGTCAAAGCGTTGAGCAACGCCATGGCTATGCTCTCGCTGAGCCTCCTTTCGCTGTACCTACTGTACTTCACCTTAGTCACGCTGCTTGATACCCGCACATACCACTCTGTCGCTCAGACGCCTTGGGCGACTCCACTGGTATTTCCACAGCTCGTCTGGCTGGCTGGCATGGCCATTTTTGCCTTGGCTGCACTGATCCTAGCTGCGCAAGCTGGTCGATTGCTAATCCGTAGAGACTGGGACTCGCTGAACCAGCGCTTCTCCCCCGACTCACTAGCGGATGAGCTGCAGACGGAACTAGGTGAGCTGGCCAAGCGCAAGGGGAAGCCGACATGAGTATTGCTTTGGTGGGTATCGGTTTCGCGCTCATGCTGCTGCTGATGTTTCTGAGCATCCCAGTAGCGGTGGCGATTATCGCCGTGGGTGCGCTAGGTGGCTACCTCCTCTTTGGTCCAGCTATGGTCGAGATGATGGGAGGTGTCCTGTGGACCAGCCTGAACAACCCGTCGATGCTGGCGATTCCTCTGTTCATGCTACTAGGTGAGTTGCTCTTGCGCGGTGGTATGGCTGACCGCATGTACGAAGCGTTGTCTGTCTGGATGGGCCGTCTACCTGGCGGGTTGCTGCATGCCAATATCGCCAGCTGCGCACTGTTCTCTGCTACTTCGGGTTCATCGGTGGCCACTGCTGCTACGGTTGGCACCATTGCACTGCCGGCGCTGTCAGCGCGTCACTATCCAGTTCGCCCTTCGCTGGGTTCTCTGGCAGCTGGAGGTACGCTGGGCATTCTGATCCCACCCAGTGTGAATATGCTGGTCTATGGCTCGTTGGCCAATGTCTCTGTCGGGCAATTGTTCAGCGCGGGCGTAATTCCCGGCCTGCTGCTGACGTTGTGCTTCTCGCTATACATCTTCATCGCGCATCGTCGGGTGGGCGAGCAGGTATCGGAGATCAGTCGTGTACCGTTGCGGGTCAAGCTGAGCATGCTTAGACACCTGCTGGCGCCGCTGATTATCTTCGGCGTCGTTATGGGGAGCATCTACGGCGGGCTGGCGACACCTACCGAATCCGCGGCGTTGGGTCTTACCATTGCCTTAGTACTGGTGACCATAAATGGCCGGCTGAGCATCGACCTGCTGATCAATTGTGCAATGCAGGCTGCTCGCACCACAGGGATGGTCATTATCGTGCTGACCTGTGCCTTGATGCTCAATGTGACCATGGCCATGGTTGGTGTCGCCCAGACGATCACCGAGTGGGTGGCCAGTTTGGGGCTGAACCAGCTGTCGCTACTGCTGTTGTTGATCGTGTTTTACCTGCTGTTGGGGATGTTCATGGATGCCATGTCGATGCTGGTACTGACCGTGCCGATCGCGGTACCCATGGTATTGGCGGTAGGAGTGGATCCGATTTGGTTCGGTATCTTCATCGTGCTGATGTGTGAGATTGCGCTGATCCATCCGCCATTGGGTATGAATCTGTTCGTCGTACATGGGGTGCGGAGAGACGGCGGCAGTTTCAACGACGTGATAATGGGCTCCTTGCCTTATGTCTTCGTGATGATCGGTTTCACCTTGCTTACCATTGCCTTCCCGGCTTTGGTCACCTGGCTTCCGACGCTGATGGCAGGGAGTTGAGCATGCTTGCTGCCCAGCACAACAGTCGCATTCTGGTGATCAACCCCAACAGCAATCCCGAAGTGAGCGAAGGCATTCGTCAAGCGGCCACGCACGTCATCACGCCGGGCACCGCGTTGGAGGTGGTCAATCCGAGCGAGGGACCGCTGTCGATCGAAACACCAGCCGATCGTGCGCAAGCGATTCCGCCATTGCTTGCATTAGCTGAGAAGTATCGCTGTGCTGGCTTCGATGCATGCGTATTGGCCTGCTTCGATGACATTGTCCTTGGCGAGATCCGCGAATTGCTTGGCTGCCCTGTAGTCGGTGCTTGCGAAGCCAGCATCGCCGCAGCGAGAGCGTTGTCGGCTCGCTTTTCCATCGTCACCACGGTGCATTCGGCGCTGCCTACCATTCATGGTTTATTGCGGTACTACGGGGCCGAGCAACTCGCCCAGGCGGCCGCCGCAGGGATCGGGGTCGCTGAGGCTGCTTCCGGCGGTGCGGCTACCGAGAGAATGCTGCGCGAGACCATTGCATCTGCGATCGATCAGCAGGGCGCGCAAGCCATCGTCCTGGGCTCTGGGGGGCTGGTTGGACGGGCCCCGGAACTGACGCGGATATTCCAGGTTCCGGTGATCGACTCGGTGCTTTCTGCGGTGACCCTAGCCGAGGGGATAGTGCGGCTCACGCGGCCTGGCTGAGCTAGGTGTAGGCCGCTGTGTTTCATGAGGCGCAGCGGCTAAGCATTCCAATCATGAAAGCCTTTGAGAAATACCTGCCAATCGGGCTTGCGAGTGGGATCGCGTGAGCCGCACTCACTGAACTGGGGAAACTAAATGAACAACCTGAACAAGGGCATTCTGGCCCTGACGGCATCCTTTTGCCTGCAAAATCTGGCTTCGGCTGCGCCACTGGTGAACGATCAGGCGAGCTCCAAGGGCTTCGTCGACGATAGTCGCCTGTCTGTCCTGTTGCGCAACTACTACTGGAATCGAGATGGTAAGAACGGTGGCGCCGATCGGCGTGACTGGTCGCAAGGTGTGATTGGTACCTTTGAGTCAGGTTTTACCCAGGGCACCATGGGATTCGGGGTGGATGCCTTCGGGGCATTCGCGCTAAAGCTGGATGGCGGTGCCGGGACCTCCGGGCTCGGTAATCTACCGGTTGATCGGCATGGTGATCCAGAGAGCTCCTACGGCAAAAGCGGTGGGGCGTTGAAGGTCCGCGTGTCAAAAACCGTGCTAAAAATTGGGGAGATGCAGCCTAAGAATCCGTTGTTCGCACCCGGTGGCGTGAGGGTGCTGCCGCAGACCGCGAGTGGGGTGAACCTGCTCAGCAGCGAGGTCGACAACCTCAATATTGATGCTGGGCATTTCTATTCCGGCACCAGCCCTGCGACCACCCGTAGCGACGGCGATCTTTACGCGAGTTATGCGCGCAAGGCCTCCAGCGAGGCAAACTATCTAGGCGGTAAATACACGCCATCTAGCAACCTCACGCTGCAACTCTACGGCTCCGAACTCAAAGATATCTGGCATCAGTAGGGTTCTACCCCATTTCCACGGACGGTTTGAAAAGGGCTGAAAACTTCAAATCTTGCCGGGCGACTCTACGACGCATTCGTGGGTTGTGAAACCGCTCGATGTAGTCGAATAGATCGGCCCGAGCTTCATCGCGAGTTCGATACGATTGATGAGCAACACGCTCCCGTTTGAGCAGACCAAAGAAGCCTTCACAGGCAGCGTTATCGCCGCAA